>NZ_JAUSVX010000032.1 GCF_030814995.1 Labrys wisconsinensis
ATCATCGCCAACATCATGAACCTCGCAGGCGTCCCAGGATACCACCAGCAGGTCTATATGGGCCTCATCATCGTCCTCGCCATGCTCATCCAATATGCAACGGGTTCCCTCAAGCATTGACGCCCATGGCCCGCGACCTCACCCTTTCCATCGACGTCGGCACGGGCAGCGTGCGCGCCGCCCTGGTCGACGGCCGCGGCGGGATCCTCACCATCGCCAGCCGCGAGCACGACCAGATCGTGCCGGCCTTCGGCTGGGCGGAGCAGCGGCCGAGCGACTGGTGGGCCGGCGTCGTCCACGCCATCCGCGCGACGCTGGCCGCGGTGGAGGGCGCCCGCGAGCGCATCGCCGCGATCTGCGCCTGCGGCCAGATGCACGGCACGGTGCTGGTCGACGCGGCGGGCCGGCCGACCCGCAACAGCGTGCCCCTGTGGAACGACAAGCGCACGGCCGGCATCGTCGCCGCCTTCGAGGCCGCCAACCCGCCGGCGAGCTACCTCGCCGAGAGCGGCAACCCGCCGACGCCGGCCTGGCCCGGCTTCAAGCTCGCCTGGCTGCGCGACCACGATCCCGAAGCCTACGCCGCCGCGGCCGCGGTGATCATGCCGAAGGACTTCATCAACCTGAAGCTGACCGGCGAGATCGCCATGGATTCGGGCGACGCGTCCTGCAGCTTCCTGATGAACCCGCGCTCGCGCGCCTGGTCGCCGGCGATGATCGCCCGGCTCGGCCTCGACGCCGCCAAGCTGCCGCCGATCCGCGAGCCGCTTGACATCCTCGGCGCGGTCACGGCCGAGGCCGCCGCCGAGACGGGCCTTGCCGAGGGCACGCCGGTGCTGGTTGGCGGGGCGGACTATCCCGTCGCCCTGCTCGGC
Organism: Labrys wisconsinensis; assembly: GCF_030814995.1. Classification (GTDB taxonomy): domain Bacteria; phylum Pseudomonadota; class Alphaproteobacteria; order Rhizobiales; family Labraceae; genus Labrys; species Labrys wisconsinensis. Next base: position 876 of record NZ_JAUSVX010000032.1, read on the forward strand.
TCCGGTGCCTGCCGGCCGGGCCTCGCCTCCGACGTCACCGGCACCTCCTGCATCCTCACCCTGATCGCCGAGGCGCCGCTGCTCGACCCCGAGATCTGCAACGTCGCCACGGTGGAAGGCCAATGGGGGCCGTTCGTGCTCCTGGAGACCGGGGGCGATGCCATGCGCTGGGCCCGGCGCGCCTTCCACGACAAGGCGCTCGGCTACGAGGCGATCGTGGCGCGGGCCGCCGAGGCGCCGGCGGGCGCCGACGGCCTCCTCTTCATGCCCTACCTCACCGGCGAGCGGCTCGGCGCCCATCGCAATGCCCGGGCCCAGTTCTTCGGCCTCGGCGCGGCCCACGGCCTCCCCCATCTGCACCGGGCGGTGATGGAGGGTGTCGCCTTCGCAGCGGCGCGGCACCTCGGGATCATGGAGCGGGCCGCCGGCGCGCGGCTCGAGCGGGTGATCGCCTCGGGCGGCGGCGCCAAGACGGCGCTCTGGCTGAAGATCAAGGCCAGCATCTACGGCATCCCGATCGTGGTGCCGCGCGAGGCCGAATGCGGCGTCGTCGGCTGCGCCGCCATGGCCGCGACCGCCACCGGCCGCTTCGCCGACATCCACGATGCCGTCGCCGCCACCGTCCGCCACACCGAGGAGATCGCGCCCGACCCGGCCTGGACCGAGACCTATGGCCGGATGCAGCCGGTGTTCGACCGCCTCTATGCCCACAGCCAGGCGCTCTACGACGATCTCGACCGGCTGGCGGCCGCCAACGCCGCCGCGGCCGGACGCAGCGACGGATCCTGACCGGGCCGGTCCAGCCGGGCATCATCGTCGATTGACTGCGGCGGCTTGCATGTCTAATTTCTCACATAAATGAAATTATTTCACTTTTGTGATTCAACAAGGACCGCCAACGGCGCGGACGGCAGGGAGGAGACAGACCAATGAGCGAGGACCGGGGCTGGCACAGCGCCACCGGGCGCGCCTTCGGCGGGCCGGGGAAGTACATCCAGCGGGCGGGCGAGATCGCGCGCCTCGCCGATCACCTGGCGCCGCTCGGCAGCAGGCTCTTCCTCCTGGTCGACGGCTTCGTGCTCGATGCGATCGGCCCCGCCATCCGTGGCCCGCTCGAGGCCGCCGGCCTCGCCGTGACCGTCGAACGCTTCGGCGGCGAGTGCTGCACCGAGGAGATCGAGCGTATCGCGGCGCTGGTGAAGGCGGCGGGCGCCGGCGTGGTCGTCGGCATCGGCGGCGGCAAGACCGCCGACACCGCCAAGACCGCGGCGGTCGCCAACGGCGCGCGCATCGCCATCGTGCCGACCATCGCCTCGACCGACGCGCCCTGCAGCGCCGTGGCCGTGCGCTATTCCCGCGAGGGCGTCTACCAGGAATCGATCTCGCTGCCGCGCAACCCCGACGTGGTCGTGGTCGACAGCGCCCTCATCGCCAAGGCGCCGGTGCGCTTCCTCGTCGCCGGCATCGGCGATGCCCTGTCGACCTGGTTCGAGGCGCGCTCGAACCTCGAATCGCGCTCCAACAACTATATCCGTCCGGGCCTGCCGGCACCGGAGGCGGGCGTCGCCATCGCCCGGGCCTGCCACGAGGTGCTGATGCGCGACGCGCTGGCGGCCAAGATCGCCTGCGAGCGCGGCGCCCTGACCCCGGCGGTGGAGGCGATCATCGAGGCCAACACGCTGCTGAGCGGCCTCGGCTTCGAGAATTGCGGCGTCTCGGCCGCGCACGGCATCCATGACGGCCTCACCGTGCTCGACGAGACGCACGGCTTCTTCCACGGCGAGAAGGTCGCCTTCGGCGTGCTCTGCCTCCTGATGCTCGAAGGCCGCCCGCTCGCCGAGATCGAGGCCACGGCGCGGTTCTGCCGCTCGGTCGGGCTGCCGACGACGCTCGCCGACCTGAAGCTCGCCCAGGCGACGCCGGCCGACATCGAGCGCGTCGCCGAAGCCGCGCTCAGGCCAGGCTCCGCCACCTGGCGCGTGGCCGTGCCGCTTTCGGTGGCGATCGTGCGCGACGCCATCCTGGCGCTCGACGCCTTCACCTCGGGCCTGGACCGGGCGGCCAAAGCCTGACCCGCCCTCCATTTCAGCAAGGACGACAGCGATGCGTGCAGCCGTGATGTATGCGCCGGGCGATATCCGGCTCGAGGACGTGCCGAAGCCTTCGGCCGCCGCCGGGGAAGTGCTGCTGCGCGTCGCCGCGGTCGGCGTCTGCGGCTCCGACCTCCCGCGCATGCTGACCAAGGGCGCGCACCGCATGCCGATCGTCTGCGGCCACGAATTCTCCGGCCACATCACGGCGGTCGGCGACGGCGTCGAGGGCTTTCGCACCGGCGAGCTCGTCGGCGTGGCGCCGCTGATCCCCTGCCGGGTGTGCGACCAGTGCGCCACCGGCAATTTCTCGCGCTGCCGCGACTACGACTATTTCGGCAGCCGCCGCGACGGCGCCTATGCCGAGTTCGTGGCCGTGCCGGTCGGCAATCTCCTGAAGGCGCCGGCGGGCGCCGACCCGCGTGCGGTGGCGATGACCGACCCGGCCTCGATCGCCCTGCACGCGGTGTGGAAGGCCCCGCCGACCATGGGCCAGCGCGGCGGCGTGGTCGGCTGCGGGCCGATCGGCCTGTTCGCCATCCAGTGGATGAAGCTGATGGGCTGCACCGAGGTGGTGGCGGTCGACGTCTCCGAGCGCAAGCTGGAGCAGGCCCGCGAGGCTGGGGCGACGCACACGTTCCTGGTCACCGAGCCGCCGCCGGCGGGCCTCGTCTGCGACCTCATCGTCGAGGCGGCGGGCCATCCTTCCTCGATCAACCGCGCGGCGAAGCTGGCGGCGCCCGGCGGCCATGTCGTGCTCATCGGCATCCCGGTCGGCGACGTGGCGCTGGAGAACAAGACCTTCCAGCATTTTCTCCGCCAGGAGATCTCGCTGCACGGCGCCTGGAACTCGTTCGGCGCGCCCTTCCCGGGCAGGCAATGGCGCGTGGCGCTCGACGCCCTGGCCTCCGGCGCGCTGAAATGGGAGTTCATGATTACCCACGAGCTGGAGCTCGAGGCCCTGCCCGGCATGTTCGAGACGTTCCGCGGCAAGAACGACTTCTTCTCCAAGGTGATGTTCAGGCCATAGGGTGGTCGGTGGCGAAAGCATCGTGAGAAGGGCTGCGAAAGGCGCGCCATCCGCAACCGTCATGGCCGGGCTTGACCCGGCCATCCACGCGAACGCCGATCGTGCCAGAGTGGACGCCACAATGTACGCCCAATGCGACAGAAACCTGTGATCGCGTGGATGGCCGGGTCAAGCCCGGCCATGACGCGGCGGTGAGGGAGGAGGCTCGGTTGGCAAACGGGGCGGAACGCGGAACGACCGGTCGCCGGCCGATGACGGACTGCCCGGCATCAGCGAGCAAAGCACCATGACGCGTCTCCTCGGCCTCGACTTCGGCACCGGCGGCATCCGCGTCGGCGTGTTCGACCTCGCCGCGCGCGCCGTGCTCGGCGAGCGGGAGGAGCGCTATGCCACGGCCTACCCGCATCCGGGCTGGGCCGAGCAGTCGCCGACCGAGTGGTGGGAGGCGCTCGGCCGGGCGTGCCGCGCCCTGATGCGCGAGCTCGGCACGCCCGAGATCGCCGGGGTCTGCGTCGCCACCACCGCCTCCACCGTGGTCGCCTGCCGGCGCGACGGCACGCCGCTGCGCCCCGCCCTGCTGTGGATGGACTGCCGCGCCGCGCGCGAGGCGGATCGCACCGCCCGCGCGACGCATCCGGTGCTCGCCTATGCCGGCGGCGGCGACGCCGCGGAATGGCTGGTGCCGAAGGCGATGTGGCTCGCAGAGCACGAGCCGGAGGTCTATGCGCAGGCCGAGGTGATCTGCGAGTGCCTCGACTATGTCAACTTCATGCTGACGGGCCTGTGGGTCGGCTCGCGCATGAACGCCACCTGCAAGTGGAACTATGATTCGGTCGCCGGCCGCTTCCACGACGCGCTCTTCGACGAGCTCGGCGTGCCGGACCTGGCGGCCAGGCTGCCGGCCGAGATCCATGCCGTCGGCGCGCCGGTCGCGCCGGTGAGCGCCGCGGCGGCCGAGCATCTCGGCCTCGCCAACCGCCCGATCCTGGCGCAGGGCGGCATCGACGCGCATATCGGCATGGTCGGCGCCGGCACCATGGCGCCGGGCGAGCTCCTGATGATCGGCGGCACCTCGGTGGTGCATCTGTTCCAGCTGCCGGCGCAGGCGCCGGTCACCGGCTTCTGGGGCCCCTATCCCCATGCCCTGGTCGACGATCACTGGCTGGTCGAGGCCGGCCAGGTCTCGGCCGGCTCGGTGCTGTCCTGGTTCTCGGGCGAAGTGTTCCGCCTCGACGCCGCCGGCCTGGAGGCGCTGTGGCGGGAGGCGGAGGCGCTGCCGGTCGGCGGCGCGGGCCTGCTCACCCTCGACTATTTCATGGGCAATCGCACGCCCTATCGCGACCCGATGCTGCGCGGCGCCGTGCTCGGCCTGTCGCTGGGCCACGACCGGGCGGCGCTCTACCGCTCGGCCGTGGAGGGTGTGGCGCTCGCCTCCGCCAATGTGCTGAGGCGCATGGGCGAGCTCGGCGTCGCCTGCCGGCGCATCGTCAGCTCCGGCGGCTATGCCAGGAACCGGCTCTGGCTGCGCGCCACGGTGGACGCGATCGGCCGGCCGGTGGAGCTGATGCCCGAGGCCAACCTCACCATCATCGGCGCCGCGGCGAGCGCGGCGGCCGGGGCCGGGCTGGTGCCGGACCTCTTCGCCGCAGCCGCGGCGGTGGCCCAGCCCGCCATCACCGTCGAGCCCGACCTCGCCGCCCATGCGCGCTATGGCGAGCTCCTCGCCGACTATCTCGAGGCGACCAAGCTGCTGGCGCCGCTCTCCCGGCGCCTGGCGGCGCGCCAGCTCGGCGGCGCGGCATGAGCGCCGAGCATCTCGACCGCGACGTGCAGTTCCGCGGCCTCTCGGCCGAGCAGCGCGAGCTCCTGATGATCCAGGTGGCCAAGCGCTACTACGAGCTCGACATGACCATGGGCGACCTCGCCAAGGAGCTCGGCCTGACGCGCTGGCAGGCGAGCCGCCTGCTCTCCGACGCGCGCGAGAGCGGCATCGTGCGCATCGAGATCGTGCCGCGCGCGCCGCGCAGCCCGGAGCTGGAGAGCCGGCTGCAGCGCCGCTTCGGCCTCAAGGATGCGGTGGTGGTGCCGCAGAGCCCCGAGGACGACGATGCGCTGCTGCTCGACAGCGTGGCCCAAGCGGCGGCGCGCCTGATCGCCGGGCTCGGCAAGGTGCCGCTGATCGGCGTCTCCTGGGGCCGCACCATGAGCGCCGTCGCCCGGCGCCTGCCGCCGTTCTGGAACGAGGGCGTGGAAGTGGTGCTGCTCAACGGCGCCATGAACATCCGCTCGCCCTCAACCCGCACCAACAACACGGCCGAGCTGTTCGCCCGCGCCGCCAACGGCATGGCGACACTGCTGCCGGTGCCGGCCATCCTGGGCCATGCCGCCACCCGCCTCGCCCTGGAGCAGGACCCGACCATCGCCGGCGTGCTGGCGCTCGGCCGGCGCGCGCCGGTGATCTGCTTCGGCATGGGCGCGGTCGCGCCGGATTCGGTGCTGGTGCAGTCGGGCTTCGTCTCCGAGGCGGAGCAGGCGCGGCTGCGCGCCAAGGGCGCGGTCGGCGACATCCTCAGCCGCTACATCGACGCCCAGGGCGCCATCGTCGACCCCGAGCTCGACGCCCGCACCATCGGCCTCGACCTGCGCTTCTGCGCCGAGCGCGAATTCTCCATCGGCGTCGCCGCCGGCCGCGCCAAGCACGCCATCGCCCTCGCCTGCCTGCGGGCCGGCTATCTCAACGTGCTGGTCACCGACGAGGAGACCGCGCTCTTCCTGCTGGACGAGACGCATCGGGGCTGAAACGTCGCCGGCAGGCGGCCCCGAACGAGAAACGAGAGAGGATCCCCATGGACGAGATCATCGCCACCTTCCGACCGGACCTGTTCGCCGGCAAACATGTGCTGGTGTCCGGCGCCTCGAGCGGCATCGGCCTCGCCATGGCGCAGGGCTTCGCCCGGCTCGGCGCCACCGTGATCGCCACCGGTTCTTCCGCCGCCAAGCTGGAGGCGGAGAAGGCAGACCCGGCCAACAAGGGCATCCGCTTCGCGCTGCTCGACGTGAAGGACCGCAAGGCGATCGACGCCTTCCTCGGCGCCCTGCCCGCTCTCGACGTGCTGGTCAACGCCGCCGGCATCGCCCGGCCCGAGGCCGAGTTCACCGAGGAGACCTATCTGGAGGTGATCGACGTCAACCTCAACAGCGCCATGCGCCTCGCCATGGCGGCGCAGCCGCTGCTCGCCCGCTCCAGGGGCGTCGTCATCAACACCGCCTCGATGCTGAGCTACCTCGCCGACGAGAGCGTGCCGGCCTATGGCGCCAGCAAGACCGGCATCGTCGGCCTGACCCGGGCGCTGGCCCACCGCTTCGGCAAGGACGGCATCCGCGTCAACGCCATCGCGCCCGGCTATCACAAGACCGCGATGACCAAGGCGCTCTGGTCCGACCCGCCGGCCGCCAGCCGCATCGCCGAGCGCTCGGCGCTGAAGCGCTGGGGCACGGTGGACGATCTCGTCGGCACCGCCCTGTTTCTCGCCTCGCCCGCCGCCCTCTTCGTCACGGCAGCGACGCTGCCGGTCGACGGCGGCTATGTCGTCGGCTGAAACCACGCGCGGCGATCGCCGTTGCCAGGACGGCGCATTGCTGCCAAATGGCCGGCATGCGCAGCCAGGACAACGCCCGGACGAAGCCCGCCGCCGACGCAGGCGAGGACGCTCGCGACGCGGCCGCTCCGGTGCGGCCGCCCGTCCGCGCCCGCTCGCCGGCGCTCTGGGGCGTGGCCCTGGCGCTGCTGGCAGCCGCGATCATTGCCGGCTGGGCGGGCAAGCGCTCGGCGCTCGGCGTCGTCGTGGCGGGCTGCGCGCTGGACCAGCGCCTCACCGGCTCGCCCCTGCCGTGCCTCACGGTCGGCGGCGAGGCGCCCTGGGGCTATGCCGTGCTGCGCCCGCCCTGGGGCGGCTCGGAAGCGATCGTGGTCGCCGCGGCGCCGATCGCCGGCATCGAGACGCCCGCCCTGCGCGAGCCGGGGGCGGCGGCGCTGTGGCAGGCCGCCTGGCAGGCCCAGCGCTTCGTCACCCCGGTGCTCGGCCACGACCTGCCGCGCACCGCCATCGGCATGGCGGTGAACTCGCGCCACAGCCGCTCGCAGGACCGGCTGCATATCCATGTCGATTGTTTCGAGGCGAGCTACCAGCGCGCCCTTACCGAGCGGCAGGACGAGATCACCGAGCAATGGACGCGCTTCGCCGTGCCGCTGGAGGGACACCGCTACTGGGTGCGCCGCGTCGCCGGCACCGATCTCGCCGGCATCAACCCGGTGGCACTGCTCGCCGACGGCCTGCCGCAGGCCGCCGCCAACATGCGCGCCATGACGCTTGCGGTCGCCGGCGCCCGGTTCCGGGACGGGAGCGAGGGCTTCTACCTCCTCGCCGACCATGCCAACCTGCCGCGCGGCGATGGCGCCTCGGCCGAGGAGCTGCTCAACCACAGCTGTGTCGGCTGGTAGGCCCCGGCTGCCGGATCCTGCCGGCGGCCGGCGCGGCGAGCGGCTGCTTGAGCGGCCGCACCGCCAGCAGGCGTTCGGCCTCCGTCCTGTACCGGTCGATGCGCGCCGGCCGATCGACGGCCCGCGTGAGACGAACGGCGCTGTTCTGATAATATCCCGCGTCGCGATACCATTGCATGTCGACCTTGCGGACATGTTCGTCGCAGAATTGCGCGAAGGGGTAGGCGGGGCCGACCGTGGCGAGCCAGTCGAAATCCAGCCCCGTCTCCATCAGGAATTCGTAGAAGGCCAGGAGCTCGTTCTCCGGAAAGCGATGATAATTCAGCAGCTCGTCGAAGACGATCACGGCTCCGGCGCCCAGATGCGGCTGCAGACAGCGGAAAATCGTGCTTGTCGAAGAGTAGATGTCGCAATCGACATGCAGCAAATCGATGCGGAAGCCGGACCTGCGGCTCGCCAGAAAGGCCGGCAGGCTGTCCTCGAAGAAACCCGTGACCAGCTCGACATTGGCCGGCACCCGCGGCAGCGAGTCCAGGGCAAAGTCCAGGCGCCAATCCGGACGGCCGTCCTTGGGAAAGCCCTCGAAACTGTCGAAGCCATGGATCTGCCGGCCGGGAAGCAGCGCGGCCAGATGGCGGATCGTGCTGCCCTTCCAGACGCCGAACTCCAGGATCCCGTCCGGCGCCGCCGCGGGGGGCAACGCCCTCACCGCCGCCGTCAGCACCGGCATCACCGGCTTGCGGCCGCTCCTCCAGGGGGTCCAGCGATACGGCGCGAGGCGCACCCGGGAACCGGGGTAGCGAGCGAGCGCGTCGAGAATGAACGCATAATAATGCACGAGATCGATCAAGCGATTCCAATCCAGCTTCGCCTCGCGAGGGCCCCCTGTCGCACGGTGCCGAGCCCGAGGCGACGGCATGATGACCCCCCTGCCGTCACGGACCGGGCCCCCGTGCCCGGCCCTGCTGCCGAAAAGCGGCAATGGATCGAAGGCGCTTCGCGATCTTTTACGGATTATGGCCAGGGCGCACAAGCACATGCCGCCCCGGATGCCGGCCGAGGCCGATACGTCGCTTTCGGCGCTCGCGGGTCGGTGCGGGGCGAAGTCCATCCCGACCACGTCATATTTGCGGCTTATTCGACAAGACCGATGACGGAAGGCTGCGGGCATCGGCCGGGCAAGGCAGGCGCACGGCTGCTGCCTCCGCGGACATGGTCCGGCGGCGGCACCGGCAACGGACCGTCGCCGAGGCCCGCCGCCGCGGCGGTTGCCTGTGCGTGGGGAGAGCGATCATGATCCTGAGGTTCTTTGCCACCATCGGTGTCGGGACCCTCGCCGTCGTGGCGTTCTGGGGCTTCCTGGTGATGGCGACGCCGCCCGCGCCCAAGCCCAAGCCCTTCGAGAAGATCGGCCCCGGCATGGCCATGCACGATCCGCAGGTGCGGGACGTGACCGCGCAACCGCACGCCGCGCCCGCTGCGCAACCCGCCGTGACGGCCGCCGCCCCACCTCCCGCATCCCCTGCGGCGCCCCCGCCGGCGACGCCGACGCCCCCAGCTCCCGCGCCGGACGCGCTGTCCCCCGCACCAGCGCAGGCGCCGGACGCGCCAGCCCCGGCACCGGTGCAGGCGCCCGACGCCACGCCGCCGCCCGGCGCACCGGAGGTCGCGGCCGCCCCGGACGACCCGGCGGCGGCGCAGCCGGCCCCCGGACCCGGGCAGAAGCACGCGGCGCATTGCACACGCTACCGGACCTATGACGCGGCGACCCAGACCTATCGGGGCTTTGACGGGCTCGTGCACCCCTGCCGGACATAGCGGGAGCATCGATCAGGCCGGCGGCCCGGCGGGATATCGAGGTTTCAGCGGCGCTTGGCGGCCGGCATCGCCTTGCGATCCGCACAACCCTGCCCGGCCGATTCCGGGATGCCGGCCACGCGCCACCCCTGGAGGAGCGAGTGCATCGACGGGTCGCGCCGGTCGCCATCCCGGCCCCGCCGCGCCGGCGCGGCTCATCACCGTTGACTCCCCCGTAATGCAATGCAACATTTTGGACCATCGTCGAAACTCAGGGGAAGCCGTCGTGGAATACGTCGCCTGTACAGCGATGTCAGGCCTGCTCGCGCCCGCGACCGCCGCGTGGTCCCGTAGCCCGCGCACCGGCGCGCGGGAGCCGGCCGTTCCGCTTCGAATCACGATTGTGGCGCCGGGGCGGCCACATATCCTCCAAATCACCGCGTCATTGCCAAATTGCCGTGTCATTGGCGCGACGTCGAACCGGGGTAGAGATGGTGAAGCGCTTTGTAGGATCTCCGCGGAAACGGAAGATCCAACAGGCGTTCGAAAAAACGGGGCGAGACGGGGCGATCAACAACAGGTGGCCAGATGTTGAGAGAATTATCTTTTGTTGGCAAAATAACCCCCGCTCCAGATCTGAATGCTTTTCTGGACGGCGCCATTCCAAGAATGAGGCAGAGCTGGAAGGCAAAGGATTATTCGACGACCTTCGAAGCCGCAAAGATCATTACCAAGCAATTGCCTGATTGCGACGACGCGTGGCGGCTGGCGCATCTGTCGGCCTTGCATCTCGACGATTCCGACTTCGTCGTCGAGAACCTCCATTCGTTGCGGGGCGATCCCGAGGTGCAGGCCAGGATCGTCCGATATCTGGCCAAGCAGGACGACCATGTCTGGCAGGCATCCGAGTTGGCGAAGCGGCTCGACGTGGCCGGACATGCCGAGGCCGTCAGCCCCCCGACGCGCAGGCACATCATCGACAGGCTGATGCGGCTCGGGCTCCATGCCTACCGACTCGACGATGCCGTCACGGCCGGACGGCTGTTTCGGCGCTGTGTTGAGCTCGCCCCCGACTCCGACGAGGCGAAGCGCTATCTCACCGACGGGGCGGCGGCGGAGATCAGGCGGGCCAGGCAGACCAAGCTCGCCGACGATCCCCATGGCTATGAAGCGGCATGGCGGCGTGTGCTGGCCTATGAGCCGGACCATGCGGACGGGCTGCGGCGCGTTGCCAAGGCTGTCGACCAGCGAGGCGAGGCGGGCGAATCCTACGAGGACTGGCTGAACTATCTCCGCGCCGATCCGCATGACGAAAAGGCGTTCACCCAGTTCGCCCGGGCGGCCCGTCGGGCCGGACGGGCCGTGGAGGCGCTCCGGCGGATGCACACGCTCGGCCTCGATACCTCCCGTGCCGAGGCAGAATCCCTGGTGCGCGAGGCGCGCCGGTCTGCCAGGCTCGCCCACAAGGAGGGCGATCCGCGCGCAGCCGCGACGGCGCTGTCCGCCATGTCCGCGGTCGGCGCTCTGGCCGAGCAGGATGCGACCCTGGTCGAGGCCACGCGGCGGCGCCTGAGCCGCCTTCTGGTCGCATCGCGGCGCGAGGGTGGCCTGGACCAGACGTCGGCCCTGGCGTCCCTGCTGCTCGACCTCGTGCCGGACGACGAGGTGGCTCTGCTCATGCTGGCGCAATATGCCAAGCTGTGCCGCGATCGCGAAAGAGCGGCCGCCTTCTACGAGCGCCTCACGCAGGTCGTGCCCTCGAACGCGAGCTACCGGGTGACGCTGGACCGGGTGCGCGGTCACGCCGCGGCCTGAGGCCGCAGCAGCCGCGCCGCCTCGGCCGCTGGCCTCTCCACGCGCAGTTTCCTTCGGGGGCCCCGGAGGAGGCATCGGCAAGCGGTGATGCGGCGTGGCGAGCCCGGCCGCCCGGCATGACCTCGCGGGAACGGGCCGAGGCGATCCTCGGCCCGGGCGTCGCGCGGGACCGGGGACGCTGCTGCGCAGCGCGGACGCACCGATCTCCGGCCAACGGTCGAGACGTGACGGTCGTCGGCCGTGGAACCCGCGCCTCCGACATGAGGACTTGCGGGCCCCTTCGAGGACCTCGCCAGCCCTTGCTTCTCCAGACAAGCGCCGGCGCTCCATTCCGAAGAACGCCGGGCACGCGAGCAGAGGCGCCCCGGCGAAGATTCGCACTCGACCATCCTCCCCGCCGGCTCGAGCCCCGGCGCGGGCGAATCGGTGACGAGGCGGGGCCGCACGGCAGCTCCCAGTGCGCATGAAGCGCCGCAGACGGCGGCCGGCGTGGACGATCCCCGCCGGCGCGCGTGGCCGCGCCCACGCGAGAGACTGCTTCTCGACGAAGCATCGCGCGTTACCTTCCCGCATGTATACATCGAAATATCGACATAACGTTGAGGGAGCTGCTGTATTGTCTTGACCGGACGCTACGGTGGCTCGAACATCGGCGGCGGTCTCGGCTCGTTCCACCAGCGGAAAAGCGAATGGCACAGGGGGCGGAGTCACGCGATGCGCGGCTCGGAAGCAGCCGCGTTCTGGTGACCGGTGGCGCAGGCTACATGGGGTCGATGCTGGTCAGGCGCCTTCTCGCCCTCGGCCACGAGGTCGCCGTGCTGGACAGCTTCCTCTACGGCCACCAGTCGCTCTCCGGCCTTTCGTCGGAGGTGACGATCTTCCATGGCGACGTCCGTGGCGCATCCGTGACGCAGAGGGCATTGGACGGCGTCGATGCGGTCGTGCATCTCGGCGAGATCGTCGGCGAGCCGGCTTGCGCCTTCTCGCCCGCGCTCGCGCGATCGGTGAACCTGGACGGCGCGCGTCGCCTCATCGACGAGGCCGTCAAGCGCGGCGTGCGTCACTTCGTCTACGCCTCGTCCTGCAGCGTCTACGGATTTGATTCCGGCGACAGCCTGCTGACGGAAAGCAGCGCTTGCAACCCCGTCGGGATCTATGGGCAGCTCAAGCTCGAGGTCGAGCGCTACGTCAAATCCGCCCATTCCCGAGACTTGCGATCGACGATCCTGCGCTTCGCGACGCTGCACGGCCCTTCCCATCGGCCACGGCTCGACATCGTCGCCAACGTGATGACGGCCCGGGCCTTCTCGACCGGCGCCATCACCGTCAGCGGCCCCGGCAGCTGGCGCCCGCACCTGAGTGTCGGCGACGCCGCGCGCGCCGTGGCCATCGTGCTCCAGCGCAGCGTGACCGATGCCGGCGTGGATATATTCAATGTCGGCGACGCCGAACAGAACTTCACGATGGAGGGCCTCGCACACATCGTGCAGGAGGTCGTGCCGGGCACCCGCTGCACCATCGAAGACGGCGGCAAGACCGAGAACCAGCTGTCCTATCGCGTGGACTTCCGCAAGATCTATTCCGAGTTGGGCTTCGTGCCCTTGGACACTATTCGACGGCAGCTCAAGTTGCTGCTCGCTTTCCTGGAAGGGGAAGGTCGCGTCGACGATCCGCGATTCTCCAATCTGCGTTCGGCCGAGCTGCGTGCCTGACAATCCCCCGCACGATCCGGCCGCGGGCATGATCCGTGCCGCCCGCCGGCATGCGTGCCACATGCTCGACGTCGGCGCCGAGTCCCGGCGCGGCTTCTCGCCCTGGGGTGAGACATCTGCGAGGAGGTCTGCTCCGGGCGCGGCCTGCCGATCGGAAAATGACAGCGGGGCTTCCCGGCGCCGGGCACCCACACGCGCCTGAGACGCAGGCGACGGCCGCCTTACACGCACACAGCCGAAGGAGGATGCCTTGGTGGAGCTGAGGGGAGTGTCCATTCCGACCTAATTAAGCCATTGAAATTCCAATAAATGTAGACATCTCAAGTGCTTCCGGGTACGCATGAAGGGTACGTACCGGGGTACGCAGGGGGTGTCTGAGATGGCAAGGCCGGCCGCTGCCGACACGCGATATCTGGAACAGAAGAATGGGAAGTGGCGGGTAACGCTCGCCGTCCCTCGCGAGCTTCAGGGCAAACTCGGGACCCGTCTCAAGCGCCCGCTGCACACCGACAGCCTCGCGGTCGCCAACCGGATCAAGTGGCAGGCGCTGGCGGAGCTGCGGGCGGTCATCGAGCATGCCCGCAACGTGACGGGCAAGGGCGCCATCATCCGGGAGGCCATCGAGCTGGCGGCGTATCGCTCACGAGCACGGGACCCCGAGGAGATTGCGAACCTAGACGACGCCATTGTGGATCGAGCGATCGAGCTTCAGGGACCTGTCGTAGGCTCTGAGGAGGACGTGGACGGCGGCCCGGTGCCGATCTTCGATCCCGAGAAGGAGCGGGCGGCCTTAGAGTTCGCAGAGGTCGCCCAGGGCCGAGCAACGCCCATCGCCCTCTACCATCCCGACTACCTCAACCAGTCGATCAACAAGCGCCGCACTAAGGCCGACGATGAGCGGTCCTTGCGGTTCCTCCTGGCGTGGTGCGAGCGGGAGCGGGTGCGGCCCACGTTGCAGGCGATAACCCGTAAGGTGGCGGCCCGCTTCATGGATGATCTGGGCGGGGTTGCCGGCGGGCAGAGCCCGGTGACCCTTCAGAAGTACGTGTCCCGCCTCTCTCGCTTCTGGCAATGGCTCGCGAAGCGTGACCACGTCGAGAGCAACCCATGGGCGGGCCTCAGGGTCGAGGCGAAGCCAACCCCGCATGACGAGCTAGAGCGGCCCTTCACGGATGCCGAGATGCTCGCCCTCCTCAACGGCGCCGCGTCCCCCGAGATGCACGACCTTATGCGCATAGCGGCCCTCTCGGGGGCACGCTTGGATGTCATCGTGGACCTCAGGGTCAAGGACTGCGCGGGCGGCATGTTCGTCTTCAAGCCGCAGAAGAAGGAGACCGCGCCGCGGCAAGTCCCGATCCACTCGGAACTCGCGGCGATCATCAAGAGGCGGGCCAAGGGGAAGGCCGCAGATGACGCCATGTTCCCAGAGTGGCCGGCCCCGAGAAAGGTGGGGTCCCAGCGTGAGCGGTCCTTCAAGGCGTCCAACGCCTTCACAGCGTATCGCCGGCAAGTGGGCGTTGATGATGTGGTGCCAGGTAAGCGCCGCTCCCTCGTCAACTTCCACTCGTTCCGGCGCTGGTTCATCACCAAGGCGGAGCAGGCGGACCAGGCTGAGGGGATCATAGCGGCCGTGGTGGGCCACAAGAGGAAGGGGATGACCCTGGGCAGATATTCGGCGGGGCCGCTGCTGGAACAGGCTAGGCGGTGTGTAGAAGCTGTGAGGTTGCCGCGGCAGCCTAGTGCCAAAGAATAGGGCGCAGCCTACGCGACGCTCTCGGCGCCGAAGCTGGCCTAGACCTAATCCACAACATCCACAGCGCTGTGAATAGACGGCCCGACTCTGCGGCATACGATTGACTCGCTTCGGCGACTCGGGCCATTACTCTCCACACGGTTCGCGTGTGTGCTCGGCGCATCTCTATTCAGGCACCAGGGGAGGCCTGAGGCTGCGAGCCCCACTTCAAAAAGGCTGATACCACATGTTGGTATATAAGCCCATGTACCCTACAATGGGTTGCGTGCGACTCCGTCATGGAGTCGCAACCTCCGCCTAACCATGCCGTGAACAGACTGGGAAACTCTCCTTTCGTTCTCACGAGGCTCATATGGCCGCAGCTATGCGCCGCAAGGCGTACGATCCAACAGCTTCCCTTGATGGAGGGGGGCTGCCGTTCCGCCAGTTCACCACCGAGCCCACTAAGCTCTTCGTTGATCAGGTCGCAGAGCACATCAAACAGACTGGCCAGCCGGAGACCTGCGATGGTCTCTTCCGCGGCCAGCTAGACCAAGACACAAGGTACCGTATATTGCGGAAGATCAACATCGACCGCAGAAAGCGCCCTGAAGGTGACCGGGCGACCTGCCCAATGTGCACGCCAAACAGATTCCTCGAAGGCGCCATCGTATACTGCCACGAGATTGGCGTCGTGGCCGTCATAGGCCATTGCTGCGCGACACACGCTGATGAAGCACAACGGGACTTCAGAAAGGCCGAACTGAAGTGGTCTCAGGAAACCTACTTGATGGCGGCCCTGCCGCAGCTCCGCGGGAAGCAACAGGCGTTAGCCAAGCTTCGAGGCGCCGCTGATGCCGCACTGGCTCTATACCGCAAGTTCCGCTTAGGGGCCCCGAGGCTGCACCAGCACCTTCGCGATGTTGCCGTCCGGGGCGGACGCCTTGTTCTGTATGAGGTGCTCCGAACCGCGGATGAAGACCAGGGAGACCGTAGGGACTACACAGGCCCCGCGGGGTTTCGCGGCAAGGGCAGCTCCGAGACAGAGACGCGAGACCACACCTTCGGTGTTATCGGAGGCGTGACGGCGACACTGAGCAACTACAACCCGGTCAAGGAGCTGGCTGACGCGATCCGCTTTGCCGACTCGATGGTCTTCACCGGGGACGAGGGCGCTGCAATAGATTTCGTGGCGCAGCTCGATGACGACCCCGCTCGGAGGGGCGCTGCGGTGGCCATCTGTCAAGGCACCGATCATCGGTACAAGAAGTTCTCTTCCCGATTGGTCGACTTTCTAGCGTTCTGGGACGCGGACAACGTGGAACGCTTGAACCAATACGGGCAGAGCGAGTGGAACCCCCATCCTTTCCAGGTCCGGCGCAATGTTCGAAGGGGTTCCACATGGATCACTATCCGGGAGCATCGGAGCCAGACGCCCCTAACATTGCTGCTTCCGGCTACATTGCTGGGCCTCACCCTGCCGGAGTGGACCCACTTCGAATTCAGAACCTCTCCGCCCGCTACCTAGAAGCGCCCCACGGGGAGGCGCGAGGGTAAGCCGGAGATTGGCCCGTGGCCCTCAGTCGTCAGCTCCGTTATGCACTAGCTCGAACGACGAAAGGAATAAGAAGTGCCGTTGATTCCGATCGCACCAAAGTCCGGAGTAAAAGCATTTCACTGCCCTCTTTGTAATGCGTACGCAGAACACCGTTGGGGGGAGTTGTTGCATAGCTGTTTCGGGGCTCCAAATTGGCGAAACATGGAGGGCTACCGGCGCACCGAATGCGTGCACTGCGAAGGCGAACTCATATGGAAGGACGATGTAATAGTCCTGCCAAACGTATTGAGTGGGCCCGAGCCAAACGAAGACCTCAACGATGACATCAAGGCCGACTATCAGGAAGCACGCTCCATAGCCGTCAAGAGCCCCCGAGGCGCCGCCGCTCTGTTGCGCTTGTGCCTGCAAAAGCTGTGCGCCCAACTAGGACAGCCGGGGAAAGATATCAACAAGGACATTGCCGCACTCGTGAAGACGGGCCTGCCCGTCGATATTCAGCGTGCTCTCGATGTGGTTCGCGTCGTCGGCAACCAGGCAGTCCACCCCGGCGAACTGGACATAAAGGATGATATAGAGACAGTTGGCGCCCTCTTTGAACTCCTCAACGCAATTGCGGATGACATGCTGACGCAACCAAAGAAGAGGGAGGCGCTCTTCGCGAGGCTCCCGCAGGGGGCCCGCGATGCCATCGCAAAGCGCGACGGGAAACCGTAGCGCCGGGTAAGAGGAGGAGGCACGCGGACCCATCGCCATCAAGACCAACGCGGCCTCCTCCCCGCTCACCCCGGGTCCACCCCGAGGGAACCCATAGAGGCCTCCGCCTCAGCAACTCCCCAGCACGTCGAGAGCCACCAGAGCCGGCAGCGGTTCCGGCTCCGGCACTGTCCGGCACAGGTGGTATCCGCGGGCAGCATCGAGCAACTTGAAGCTCCCCCGCAGGAGCGCCTCGTAGTCTGGCCGCGTGATCGCCAGCGCCCACTTCTCCCAGTTCAGATCACACCGGCCGAGGGCGAGCCGGATGGCCGTCTCTCGGACCCGCCACGGCGAACGGCCCCCCGTCTTCGAGGCGGAGTGCATCATGTTCGACAGCCTGAGGTCGTGGTGGTCTTCGATCAGGCGCGTGTCGGCATCCGCTCCGGTGTCCGCGAGCAGGCGATGGAGGGCCAGGTTCTGCTCGAAGACGACGACGTAATGCAGTTCGCCGGGGCTGCCCTTCTTGCGGTCCGCCACGATGGACGGGAAGCCGCCGAATAGAGTGAGAGCCCGGAGCACCAGGAAGCCCTCGGGGTCGATGTAGCGGGGATTGCGGTCGCCGATATGGAACGCGATCTGCGGGTGCGGGCTGAAGCCGTCCCACCGCACCACGGCGCTGCTGATAGAGCCCTGTGGCAGGCAGGCACAAATCCCTGCCGGGTCCGGCTCCGGGTGTTCGTCGGGGACGATCCAATGGAGGAGGGCATCATTGTAGTAGCGGAGGACGATGAGGGCGGCCTCGGGCGTGGTGACAGGGTGAAATCGGGCCATCGGTGGGCGCCTTTCTCCTGGGGTTAACATGAATGTGACGGGCACCCGGCTGCCGTCACTCCGGCTCGAGTTGTGCTTGGCGTCGGCCGATTCGTTTCAGCGGGCGGCTTCGTGGGCCGTCCGATAGGCGTAGAGATCGGCAATCGAGAGGGTGCCATCCCTCACCAAGGCCATGCATGGCTCGCCCGCGGTCGCATAGCCGTGCCCGCGGCAGTACGAGGCCAAGGCAATGAAGTACCACTCACGGTCCGCTTGGCTCATCCCGGAGAACGGTGGGGTCCGCGCGGCGATCCCGGCAGCGGCCAGCCCGAGGAGGAACCCAACGGCCACCGCAAGGGCGATCGGCACGGGCGGCCGGGAGAGGAAGCGGCGACCGACTAGAGCCACCGCGCCATCTCCTCCGTGCCATACCCCCCGGTCAGCTTCAGGTACCCCATGGTCGTCCCCACGCTCCCATGCCTGAGGTACGCCCTGGTCAGTTCCAGGGGCATCCCACGGTCCACATGCAGGTACCGCGCAGCACTCCTCCTGAGGGCCTTCAGGGTCGCCGTGGGGACGTCCTGTGCCCCGATGAACTCCCTGCACTCGGACCAGAGGTTGGCCAGCTTGCGGTACCCGATGGGGAACACGCGGTCCCCCGGGTGAGCCTCGGGGACGGCCTCGCGCCTCCTGACGATGATCAGGCAGGCCTCCTTGCCGAGCGGTAGGGCGGCCTGGGAGTTGGCCGTCTTGGTCCCCGGGGCCGTCATGGCCATCTTCTCGGGGATCAACCTGCCGTCCGGCCCATGGTTGAACGTGATGTCCCGCCAGGTCAGCCTCAGGGTCTCCTCGACCCGCAGGCCGGTGTAGCAGGTCCACTCGATGTAATCGGCGGTGTCCCCATAGTCGGCATCGGGGATGCCACGGAGCCACCCTAGGAGCCTCTCGCGTTCGGTCGGATTGAGCCACCATTTGAGCTGCTGGCGGCCCCTCGGGCGGCACCCTTGGACCGGGACCCCCATGAGATTGAGGATGGCGCAGCGGACCATGATGGTGCCCCTCGCGTACCCCGCACGGGTCCACAGGTCGACCAGCTCCCGGACGACTTCGGGGGTGACCTCGGGGAGGGTCGTCAGGCCCCGACTATGGAGGGCCTCGAGGACCATGTTGCCCTGGGACATGGACCGGTCGAAGGATCTGCGGTGGGCCCAATGGGTCTTGGCGACGCGGGTGAGGAGGCGATCAAGTTCGGTCTTCTCCCGCGCCGGGGTCTCCTCCTCCTGGGGGTCCACCGGCCGGGGCTTGGGGTACCGCTTCGGGGTGTAGGGGAGCGGCGGGCGGCAGCCCCTCACCGAGATGCCCAAGACGCTGAGAGCCGAGAGGCGGCGATGGATGGTCGAGGCCGCAAAGCCCTGCGCCTCCCAATACTCGGTGAGACCCCGGATGTGCTCGCTGGTCACCTCGGCCGGGTCCGTGACCCCGAAGAGGTCCTTCAGGTCTTGGACCGCGGCCCGAGCCTGGGCAATGCCGCCGCCCTTGGCAGTGCCACCCTGGGACCACCGGGCCACGAGGTCATCAAGCCCCTGATCGAGGAGCGCGAGGGGCGCGGTGCCAACACCCCCGGTCTCATCCTCGCGGGGCCGCCGGATCAGCGGGAAGGGCAGCGGGGTCTCCCAGTCGGCGAACTCCGTGTCCGGCTCGTGGTCGGGCACGAGGTCGTCAATGGCGATGCGTAGGCCTTCCATCATGGCTGCTCTCCTCAACCCTTCATCTTCAGGATGGCCCGGACCCCGGGGTCACTGCCGCCCGTTCCGTTCAAGAGCACCAGCTCGAAGCGCTCGCCGCGCTTGGCCGCAGGGGCCTCCGCGGTCCACTTCTTGAACTGGTCCCGCAGCTTGGTCCGCAGGTAGACCGTGGTCACCTTCTCGGGCTTGGCGCCGCGGTCCACGAAGTACTGGGCCGGGACCGGGAAACCGCGGGGCTTGCCATCCTTCTCGATGTCCGCTGCGAGGTCGGACCACCGAGACCGGAAAGGCAAGGCGTTCGGGGTGGTGCGTTGAGTGTCCCCTGAGGGGATGGTCTCGAAGACTATGCCCTCAAAGGGATAGTCGGGTTTGGCAGTAGGCATGTGTGGTTCTCCGGGGAGATGAAGGTTCGACAAGTGCTCCAACGCCCCTTGGCCGCCGGCCAAGACTGGGCAGAGCCTTTTGGTGACTTTCGGGAAGGCATCGCGTCCAACGAATATGTTGAATCGGTCGGACGCGATTGATTCACGGCAGTGATGGTCTGCGGCTATTTCTGCGAGGGAAGCTGCACGCTGGGCAGCCCGACCCCTTCGAGGATGTTGTTGAGGGCCTTGGTCTGGGGGATGGCCCCCTGGGGGTCCCTCTGCTGGGCGGCGTAGGCGGCTCGCACCTTCATCTCGTCCGCATAGAGGGCCTGCCGGACGTTGGGGTCCTGCCGCAGCACCTTCATGGCCTTGTCGTGGTAGGGGTTGATGACGGACCCGAGCATGTAGAGCTTGGTGCCCTTCAACCGAGCGGCCCCGTCCGGGGCATTGTGGTAGGCCGGGGTCTGCATCACCTTCGCCACTAGGTCCTTCAGCGCGGGGGCACCGGGAAGGTGGCCGGACAGCTCCTGAAGGCGGTCATAGGCGTTCCTGCCGTCGACCATGGTGACATCGCGCAGGTCTGCATCCTGGTGGTTCGGCAAGACCCCAGCGATGGACTTGCCATCATCGGTCTCCATGATCAGCCGCTCCATCTCCTGGTCGACGAATCCGGTGGACGTGGAGCGCCATGCCTGCCGGACGTGCACCGGGTCGCCCCAGACGTCCCGGCGTGCGGGAAGGTCCGCTGAGAGGCCGGGCATGGTCGCGAGCACACGGTCCATGATGGACCTCGCGTCCCTCATGGTGTCGTCCACGGCCATCGTGTTGAACTGGCTGTATGCCCATTTGCCCGGCACGAGGTTGGCCGCCATGTTGCCGAGGAGGGCGCTTGTCTTAGCCGGCTGAGGGTCCATCACGGCGTCGAGCCCATTCGAGAGCCCGAGGAGATACGTCTTGTTGGCAATCTGCTTGGCGAGCGCGATGACCAACGCCGTGGCCGCCTTGTCGACCGCGCCACCCTCCGGGTGGTCAATGGCATCCCCGATGTCCGCTATGATCCCTAGAGGAATGGCGATGGGGTCCATTCGGCCGGCGAGCGCATCGTAGGTGACGGACCCATCGTCATTGTGGATGACCCTCGAATAGGGCTGCCACCCGGTGTCCATCAGGTCCCGCTTCGCCTTCCGGTCCGCCGGGCCACCCCCGGTGTAGCCGCCGCCGGCCACGATCGCAGCGCCCGCAAGGGTGTAGGCAAGGGAGAGGCCAAACTGCCCCCGAGCCTGGGCTCGGTTGAAGGCCCGCACGGCCGGCGTATCTCCGACCTTCCCGGCCATCCTCGCCCGGAAGTCGGCCTGAATGGCATTGAGGCCAGGCGTGAGGTTGAGCCCGTACCTGAGGATGTTGTCGACGGTCCGCACGAAGGGGACGATGAGGCGGGCGGTCGGGTGGTTCGCGACGTATCCCTGGACGGTCTTGCCAAGAGTGTTGGGGGCAAGCTCCTGCGAGAAGGTGGCGATCTGTGCCTCCTGCTTCGCGTCCATGTCTGTGGCTCGCCCCATGTCATCGAAGGCGCCGGCCACGCGGTCCTCGACAGTCTGCTTGATGAGGGCGGCCTTTGCGGCCCCCGTGATGCCCTGCTGCTCCGCGAGGGTCCGCGCCTCCATGTAGGCCTTGGCGGACACGAGAGAGCGATAGGTGATCACCTTCATGGTTTCGTCGGCGGCGCCGAGGAGCCGCGAGGGGATGCCATGGTAGGCCTTCCCGACCGTGAGAGCCCCGACGAGGCCGTTATAGATCACGTTCGGAACACTCGTCGGCGGCTTCCAGGAGAACAGCCCCGGAGTGCCTCGGTCGGTGGTCCGGTAAAGCTCTACGCTGTGCGGGGTGATGCGGCTGTTGGCGGCAATGAAGCTGTCGACGCCGGCCTTGAAACCGTCGACAAGGGAGGTCGTCATATAGGCGTACTGGCGGAGGCTCTGCTGCATGATGGGCAACCCGGCCTTGCCCATGAACGCGGCACCCACGATCCGCTCGAAGGGGCGGTGGGCCATCACAAAGCTGTTGGACAGGAAGTTGACGACCTGGGTCCGCCAGCCGCCCACCAGGTTGTTCACGAAGATGAAGCTGGCGAGGTCCGTGAGCTTGGACCAGGTGGACGGCCGCACGATGGTCGGCAGGTTCTTCACGTTGCCCCTCGCGTTTGAGAGGAGCTGCGCCAGCATGTCCCCGTTCACCGCGCGGAGGGCTGCGATGTCGGCTGGGGTCGGCAGGAACTCGCTGCGGTTCCTTCGGACCGCCCGACCGGCGGCGGCCCGGATCGAATTGGCGTGGCCCATGGCCTTGGTGGCCGCCACCAAGTGCTGCTGGACGGTCTCATGGGCCAGGTCGGCATTGCCGCCCCACCGCGCGAAGTCTCCGGCGACGATGGCCTTGGCCGCCACGGTGGCGTCCTGGAACATCCGGTTGGCCGCCAGATAGCCGGCTTCCATCTGGACCACCATCTCCCTGGCGCCGTTGCCGGCTTCTTGGAGCTTGGCCATCATCAGGGCCGGGTCGAGATTAAAGTCCTCCTTCCACTGGGCGAGCCGGGCCTGGACGGTCGCGTCTTTCAGGACATCCCCGCCCTTCGCATTGGCGAGCCATCCGGTGTCATCCAGGGCCCGGGCGGCCTGCCTGACGAAGGCGTCCACGTCATCCGGACTGCCCATCTTGTTGTATGGCACCGAGTTGGGCGAGGAAGCGAACTTGTGCCCGGCCTCCGTCGCCGCCTGCCAATCCATGCCCGCCGCGTGGAGGGCGTCCCAGTCCTTCTGGACCGCCGAGATGATGCCACGGACGGTGGCCTGATCGAACTTGGGGAGGTCCGCGCGAGTGCCCGGGGTCAGCCCCTCGGGGGTGGATGGGACCCCCGCCTCGCCCTGAGGACGTTCTCGTCCAGCAGGTACAGAGGGAGACTCAGGACGACTGCCACCATGCTCAGGTGCAGGGGCCCCGTCCAAAACCCGAGGAGGAACAGGAGCACCAGTGCCAGCATCAGCCGTGGGGACCACTTCGCCAGGCGGTCCATCATGTGCCTTCCCCTCTGCCGCATCGAGAAACTGCTTGGGGGTGACATCGGGCACCTCGGCCCCAAGGTCCGCCTTGACGGAAACTCGAGGCTTGGCCGCAGGTGCCCCAGGAGGAGAAGAGACCGCAGGCCCAATCTCGAAGGCCGGCTCGCTCATGTCCGCCTTGGAAATCAGCGGGAGCATCCCCCAGCGCTGGCCTTTGGCGTCCGCCATCATGCCCCGATCTACGGAAACGATGGGGATGGGCTTGCCCTCGACATAGATGGTGACCTTGCGGCCTGCATCGAGAGCCGCCTGCGCCTCCTGGGAGAGGGCATCCGAGGCCTGCCCGAGGTTGACTGCGCCATCGGGGCCCGTGAAGCGGGCTTTGAGTTCCGCTGCGGTCTCGGGCTTAGGAGGGGGCGGGATGGGGACCCCTTTGGGTTCACCCGCGAAGGCACCCTGGGCCGGCTCAACGGTCACAGGGCCACCCTCGGCCTGCACCTTCGGGGCCGGGACCCCCTGTGCCGTGGGCTGAGCCTGCTGGACTTCCTTGGTGGCCGCTTCGATGGCCGCCCTGTCGCCGGCACCGAGAGCCTTGAAGAGCCGCAGCGAAGCGACAAAGAGGCCAGCGCCGGCATCCATCCCGAGGCTCTCAAGGGTGTTCCTCAGGCGGCCCTCGGCGTCCGTCTCGCCGGGCTGATGGGCCAGGAGGCGGGTCACCCCGTTGTTCAAGAGGGGGTACTGGATGAGGAGGTTGCTCAGGCCTTCGGCATGGGGGTCGAACATGGTGTTGGCCACGGTGGCCGCCTTGACGGCCTCGGCGCCCATGGAGGCCACCTTGGACCCCTCAATGGCATCACCCAGGGCGGTGACCCCACGGCCGACCCAAGGCAGGGCCTTCATGCCCGCCGTGAGCTTCCCCAGGCCCACCATGCCGAAGGCGAACTGCCCAACCGAGCGGGTGAAGCCGGCGATGGGTCCTGCCTCAGCAAGGATGGTCTTGGCCTGGGCCTCCGAGGCCTGCCGAAAGTCGGACTTCTGGTCCTCGGGGGTGGGACCAAAGAGGAAGTCATGGGCCTGGAAGAGATCCTCATCGAATGCCCCGCCGAGGGTCTGGACGATGCCATTGACCCCCGCACCGAACCTCGCGGCATCGCCGAGGAAGCCGCGGTCTCTCCTCCTCCTGGCAGCATCGAGATTCGCCTGGATGGTCTCCTGAGGCATCACGGGGGTCGGGGTGAGCTGGGGACCAATCGGCAGGCCACCCCTCATGTTGGTCCTCTGGATTACAGGGGTCTCGGGTGTCTGCGAGGCTGCCTCTTCGGCCTGCTGTTCCGCTATGGCCTGCTCAAGGATGGCACGTTGGAGAGCCGCATCGACCCCCGCGGTGTCGGGCGGAGAGGCGGAAGGAGTGGTCTGGTCCTGGGTGGACACTGTGGGTGACTTGGGGTCGGGCATGGGGTGGTCCTTGGGTGGATGGGGTGGGGAGGCTTGGGGTGGGTCTGAGGGAGGCCTTGTGGTTCTCGGGGGGGGGGCTTGGGTTGATCCCCGAGTAAGGGTTGACATTCCCCTCAGTGTTGGGGCATATGAGTGGGACATAAGGGTGTACTTGGTCAGTTGATGGTGGGGCTAGGACACGAGTACCCTCCGGTCAGGCATGATGAGATCTCCCAGGGTGCTTGGTGAGAGACATAGGAAAGCGAAGGCTGGCCCGTGAGGGGCACCCCAAAGACTTACAACAGACCAGCTTTAACCTATCTCAGCGGGCCGTCAAGGTGGTCCCCGATGAGATGTGGATGATTGGGTCTTCTCTCCTCTTTCTCTCTCAGTCCGTGCTGGCGGCGTAAGGCCCCTAGAGGCCCCCCTACGCCTTTATGTGGGCCATAACTTCTGGCTGTGATTTCAATGAGATAGGCAGGCGGTGACCCGTAATGGCCTCCGCGGCGTCGCCCATCACCTTGGCTGTAAGGTCGGCCTTGGACCTCGCGACCATCAGTCCGTCGTGCATCGGCAGGGCTGTAACGCCAGCGTCGACTAGGCGGAGCAGTGCGGCCACGAGGATTTGACTCTCGGTGAACATCAGCCCCAGGCCGCCGCCGCTCTCAAAGACATGACGGATCGGCGTGTGGGCTTCGAGTATTTTCGACCTGATCCAGGCCCCGGATGCGTTGGGCCCGAAGTAATCTCTTGCTTCTTTGGGCATGCGAGATAGCGGAGTGGATCGAAAGAACATGGCGTTGACCACCTTCTTCGCGCCTTCGCGGAGCTTTGGCCCCGGCGCAAATCCAAAGACATCCGCATAGAGGTCCCCGGCTGGCGGGGCGAGGCCGGCCTGGACATACGCGAGGCGCAAGAACATCGAGCTGAAGTCCAAATCAGCGATGGACTCCCCGTCAATGCGAATGGCCATGCGGTCCATGCTGGAAAGGCCTTGCCACCAGCCACCGAATAAGCGACCGCAGAGGTCGAACCGCGGTGCGGTCTCGCCTTGGAGAAGCTTGAAGTGCCGCCGGAGTTCACGGTGGGTGAAGACCCCCATCCGAACAGTATCGTCGGCGAGGAGGTCCATTTGCGCCGAGGCGAGGTGGTGGTTGATCCGGTGCATTTCGCCCCGAAAGCGGACGGTCTCCTCCGTGTCGTCGTAGTCGACAAGCTCAGTCTCGCGAGTGTCGGCGACAAAGTCTCGAACTGTGCGGCTCAGTCGAATAACCTCTCCCCCGGAGGCGCGACCAAAGTATTCTGGGCGCAGCCAGGAGGGCTTCCACACGGATGGCGTTTGGACATTGAATAGATCACCCGCCGTGACACGGCTAGCGACACCTCTTTGTGTTGACTTTCGGAGTGTGCAGACCGGAGTGGCGCTTCGCTTCACATCGGACAGCGTCTCAAGGACATGAGTTAGCTGGCCAAAACCCTTCGGGTCATATCGCGGACTGAGCTTCTGCTTGACCGATCGGAGGCTGACGGCGACGGATGCTGGCTCTCTGCCCGAAGCGACCACGAAGGCGAGATTCGTAAGGATGGCACGGATGATCCGCTCGATATTGGTGTTGTCGCGAGCTTTGCGGCGCCTCTGCCGCCTCTCGTTCAAATCAAAGGTGAGCGCCAGGTTCTCGCCAAGCACCTCTATTATCCGGGAGTTGGTTGTAAGCCAGGGGTCGAACACCAGCGGTGACCGTTCAAGATATGCGTCCTCACTTAGCTGCCTCTGATCACTCACGAGTTCGCTCCGCATCTTAGCGACGGCCCCTAGGCCGTTCGGCAGGCCGCAGGTTCGGACCCTTTGACTTCGGGAATGCCGGTGGTGGGCCGGGCGGCCGAGGACCCGCCATCGCGATCTTCAGGGCCACCACGGGCTCCACGTGATACTCGTCCACCCACTCGCACTGCTCCTCGATCATCCGCCCGAGGTACCGCAAGGCCAGCCCGGATGATCGGGGGTAGCGGTGATAGCCGCAGTCCGTGTGGTATCCCGAAGCTAACCGGTGGGCGGCCTTTGCGACCTGGACCCGCCGATACTCGCCAGGCTCCCCGCCGGGCCCGATCGGGTCCTCCGCCACCGCGGCGGCGACCGCGAGGAAAACAGTGAGAAGCTGCTCGGGGGGCACCTCGGCCCGCCGGAGCCGCGCAAGGGCTGCTCGGGCCTTGTCGCGAGGCGGCATGATCAGCACGTCCACCACCCTCTCGACCGGACCCGCTCTTTGCATGAGACTGTCGAGGGCGCTCATGGTCAGCTTGATCCACTTATCCTCAGGGTGCTCCCGCAGATACTTCTCGGCAGCCCGCCTATATGGGCGCAGCTCGGCAGCCCGGTAGGTGTTCTTCCAGTAGCTGCCGTGGCGGTTTTTGAACTGGACGTGATATCGGCAATGGAATTGCGATAGCCCGCGGCCCTCTCCTGCCTGTGGAGGCCTGCCGCAGCCGGGAATGCAGCAGTGCGGCATGGCGGCGCGGCCCTGGGCTTCTGCCTTTGATCGGACCCGGGCAGCGGCCCGCTTGTGCTCGGTGAGGCTCACCATTTGTCCTTCGCCTCAGCCTGCTTACGGAGGAAGTCGGGGTCCTCCTTGGGGCCCCAAGGGTTTTCGTCCGGGTCGCCTGGTGCCGGCTCCGAGATGCCGCGTCGGCTCCGGCTGGCCATAGTCCGAAGGTTTGCGAGGACTACCGCATCCTCGCTGCCCCTTACGGGCACGGCGGCCTCCACCTTGATCTGCTGAGATTCAATAACCTCCCATAAGCTGCGGGCCTCATCCCTGTACGCCTCTGGCTTGCGCTTAAACCCGTCGCGAGCAGCCTCCGCCAGCCGACCGTGCGAGAACAATTCGGCTGAGGCAGACAGGGGCACTAGAAAGCGAATGGTGCTGCCGGCTTGTGTCCTCGCGGCGAAGTCGACGAAGAACAGGAGGTAAGCGAGGTAGAGCGTACAGCCGCCGTCTCGTCGGTACTCGATCAGCCTGCGGTGTCCGAATGCGCCCCCCTCTCGTGCCTGCGATGCGATGAAGACGCTTGGCGAGAAGGCGATGCGCTTTTCGCTCCCGGCGACATACACCGTGATTGCTGCTGGCATGCGAGGCTCCAAGCTGGAACAGGGCGGCACAGCTTCGTGCTCGCTCCTAAACAGTGCGACCGCACTGGCGCTCTTACAATCCCCTAAAATTGCCGAATTGGCATTTAACGGCGAGAAAGTTCGTCAAATCTTGGCAATCAGTGGCCAGTTTTCTTTGCGGAATGACCTATGAGAGGGCTATAAGGACTAAAAATGCTAAATTTGGTGGGCTATAGGCTGTGCTGCGCGTCTAGCCCTCGCCAGTCTCCCAGGCGTCCAGCGCCTTCTCGGCCTTCGCCGGGTCCTCTTTGATCCGTAGAACCGTCTGCCTGCTCAGCCCCGTTGTCCGTGCGATATCGGAGGTGCCCGCCGTCCCTGCCTGTATAAGGGCCCTGACAGCCGCCAGCGTCTCCCGGGTGTACGTCGGCTTGCGACCCAGATATCGCCCCTCCTGCTCCTTCGCGTGCTCGATGCCGGCCCGCTGCGCCTCCCTGGTCGCCTCGGCCTGTGCTTGGGACAGAGCCGCCATGAAGCCGATGAGGGCGTCTCGCACGGCCTGTTGCATCGGGTCCTTCGTCGCCCCGTCGAACACCATGTTGTGGATTACGGTGCGGATTACGACGCCCCGCCGCATGAACTCCCGGATCGCGTCGCAAACGTCCTGATAGTTGCGGCCCAAGCGATCCACCCAGCGAACCACGAGGGTGTCCCCGGCGCGAAGCTTGTCATAGAGCCGCTTCCCCTCGGGCCGCTCGATCAGGCGGGTTGCCACCCCGGAGATTCCGTGATCGGCGATGATCTCATCGATAGCGAACCCGGCCGCCTCCGCCTGGGAACGCTGGTGGTCAATCGTCTGGCCGGCGGTCGAGACGCGGGCGTACAAGATAGTTGCCATGAAGCCGGCGGCTCCCTGTCCGTTAGGGTGAGGCGCCCCATTATAGACAGGTCCTCTCCCCCCGGTAGATCGCTCAGGGGCAGCCCTTGTGGGCGACGTGGGCATGGCGATTGATCCTTTCGGTGTGGTGCCGGTGCTTGACTGAAAGCGCTTCGCCAGCACCCCGGGCCGACCCGCGGGGTGCTGGCCAAAAGCTCTCGATGAGCGGCTCATGTCGCCAAGGCGTCATCCAGCTCCGCGATGGCCGCCGTCTCAGCGCCGCCGGGTGGCCCCTCACTCACCATGACCTCGTCATAGGCGCTCAGGACCAATTCCGCCTCCCGTCCCTCAGGGCAGGCCCCAAGCTCCAACTCCAAGTACCCGGCCTCCTCCCCTTGGAGCAGCGCGGAGAGGACACGGCCGGGGCCGTCATTGCGGGTGATGAGGATGGCTGTGCCGCGGGCAAAGGATTGCACGCTGTAGCGGCCGGACTGGCATATGGTGGTGCACATGAGCGTCAGGCTCCCACCTTGGCGACCACGTCGGGGTGCGTGCGGGCGGCCCGGAGGAACTCTTCGAGCTTCGCCATGTCCTCCCACGAGAGGGCCACAAGGTAAGACCCAAAGTGTATTGTCGTGAGGGTCATGGCGACCCCATCGGGGTAGGCCGCAAATGTCGTGGTGATGAGAGAAACCTCTCTGTCCCGCAAGGTGATGCTGCTATCGGCTATGTAACCCGCGATCATGGCTTGTAGTCCCCTCTAATCGAGCGCCCATTGCGCTCCCCCACAGGCCTCACCCGGAGCGGTGACCGGGTGTGACCATGAGGGAGGGCAGGGGCTAGGAGGCGAACGGTGCTAGCTGTCGAGGCCCTTGTCCTGTGAGAGACCAATGGGCCTCCCGGAGGCTCCGATAGCTGCCAACGCGGGAAGGCCTGGGGTAGCGCTCGTCGTGCTCGAAGGCGACCCACAGCCGGCCCTCGCGCTCGACAGTGAAGACGGACCACCTATAGGAGCCTGCGGAGCCCTCAATGTTTGGCTGAAAGAGGCCGAAGGACTTCGCCATCACTGCGCCCTCCGCAAGACCGGCGCCGCGATGACCGTGAGTGCCAGCCTGTAGAGCTTGGCTAGCTCCGACTTGCCGCCATCCCAGTACCACCTATGGTCCCTCCGGACGGCACTGCGGCACAGGCGGATGTACCTGAGGCAGTCCCTGCGGTGGGCCTCGGACTGGACGCAGAAGCCCTCGGAGAAGCCGTAGAGGCAGGCGCCAGGGTCACCGGGGCGGACATAGGAGGCCCATGAGGCGGCATAGCGCCATGCCTCATGGGGCGTGAAGGTGGTGGAGGAGAGGCGGGACATCACTTGGCCTCCCCATCAGCCACCACGGCATCCGTGGGGACGAACGCATAGCGGTATTTCGGATCGTGGGTGTTGCCCGTGAGATCCATGAGGAGCTTAGTGTTGCTCACGGCCCAGAGGTCGCCTTCGGTGCCGATGCCGCTGGCGCCCTTGACGAGATGAACCAGGGTGCCCTTGGGCAGGACCGCCTGAGACCCCCAGAGGTTCATTGGGAGGTCGCGATTGGTGCGGTGTGCGGCCATCAGCGTGCCTCCCCCTTGTTCGCTTGCGCGTCTGCCTGCGAAGAGGGAGCCGTGCCAGAGACCTTGATGGTGGTCAGCGTGGGGTCCGGGCGGATGTCTTGGGATGGCATGGCGCCGACCAAGAGGGCGACGTGAGCCGCGAGGATGAGCAGGGAGGTGACCATGGTGTCAGGCCCTCCCCAAGCCGGTGCGGAAGGCCGAACGCCACGCCTCAACAGCCGAGATGTAGGCATCGCGGAGGGCGTTTAGCTCGGGCGGGAGCATCTTGGGCAGATAGCGATAGGTGCCGGCTTGGCGGCCATAGGCGGCCGTGAGGGCGGCCTGAAAGCGATCATCGGCCGACTGCATGGCGCAGTAGAGGTCGTACAGGGAGGACATGGTGTCAGTCCTCCCGCACGTAGGTGGTCCAGGCGTCATGCGCCCGGCCGACCAGGAGGATGGCCGCCATGATCACGGCGAGGGCCGTGAGGAAGAGCGCGATGGTGAGGCAGGCTTCGGCTGGGGTCATGGCTCAGTACCCCAAGAATTCGCGGGCCGCCCGGTAGTCGAGGACCGTCACGGTCTCCTCAAACCACCCATCGGCATCGGTATGGCACCAGACCCTGAGGACCACCCCATGGTCATTGGTGCCGACGTAGTTGTCCCGGTGCAGGGCACACCATGCTGCAAGGCGGGCTAGCTGGTAGGGCGTGAGGTAGGTCATGGGGAGGTTCTCGGCACGGCGCCCGTGCATCGCTCCGGGCTTTGGAGCGGACGGGCCGGGTTGCACCGGGCGGGATCGCCAAGTGTCCACAAGGGTGGTGTCCGAAATGTGATGTGTCCGTATGTACGATGTCAACCCTAACGGACAGGCGGAGCGATCACATTATGGTGACCGATGTGGTATACCCTATCGGACAATGGTGCCGGGTATGGTGTCCACGGCGAGGCGCTCCGATTCGGCGAGCCATCGCTTCAGCCCGCACATCGCGTGTTACAGGGCGGTGCAGTAGCGCCGGGGCCTACCGATTGGCGCGAGGCCCGGCGGCCAGGGCGCCCCCCATGCCTTCCGCACTGGCGAGACAGGCCGGCAGGGGCCACGGGGGGAAGTGCCCCGCCGTTGCCATGTGATGGGGGCTCGCATAGGTGACCCCTAGGTAGTCGGGGAGCCCGCCCACGGACCTAAGGAACTGGCGCCTGCCGCCCCCGAGGACACCTCACGATGTCATCAGGTCGCCACGGGGTTCCGACCCGAGGTGCCCCGCCGGCCTCGCCCGGCCCCAGCCGAAAATCCGGCCACCCCCACGGGGGGAAAGTCCCGCGCCGCTCCCACATGATGGGGTCTCATATAAGTGACCCCTGCTTAGTCGGGCGCTGAGGGCGGCCCATCGATAGGGAATACGGCGCTAAGGGCTGTCGTTGGCATCCCACGATACTGAGGGTTCTCCGAGAAGACTTTCCTTGCGAACGAAAAATCCGCAGACTGTGAGTAAATGGCCGCTGACGACCATGAACATTGCAGATAATTGAGGTTTTCGACATAGGGAGCAATCGCACGAATACCAATCCCCCGGACAAGAGAGACATACAAGCCGCGATGCTTGATGATGTAATCCGCCATCCAACCGTCGTCTCGCGGCCCTGTTGATTTCATTATCTCTTCATATGTCGAAATTATAAGCGCACTGGTTGCCGGGCATGGCATGTATAAAGCTGCCTTGGGCGACAGCGGGAGAAACGCTTCTACCCCAGGCACGTCAAAGCCGAGGTTACTGCCATCAGAAGGTTGCCTTGTGCGTTGAAGAACCACTGGGTTATCGCCTAGGTAGAAAACGTCGTCACCTTCAATTGTCATGACGACCCAATGCCGCCTCTCAATCATATCGGCAAGTAGCGCTGAACTCCGCCACATTTGTTCCATGAGTTGCGCAAACTGCTCGGGCGAAGGGTTATTGACCATTCCCCTTTGAAAAGCGTCCGTCCGAAAACTTTGAGTGGCAATGAGACGAGCGACAGAAATCCTCTGTTGCTTGGTCAGACCAGCGACGGAGCGCGTCCGTATGATTTCTCTGATCACCGGAGCGGCCTTGGTTTCGATCTTCTCAAACCGATCCTCGAAGGAAACGCTCACGCCATTGATGACATGGTCGTAAATCGCCGGACCAGCCGCCGCGTACTTCGGCGGAGGCTTTGTGATTTGGTCCGACAGCACGTCCAGTCGGAAAACCCGTCCGTCCTTATCGGCGAAATTCTTGACCAGGAACTTCGATACCCAGTGTTGATTTTCGGGGGACATCGGGACAAGGGGCGAGGATTGGGAACACAGAAGTTGGCTCACTATTACACTAACACCAACTCCCCCGGCACCTCGCCGGCTCTCCCCAAGATAACCGCATCCTCGAAGTCCCCCAACGCCGGGTCCCCACTTCGAGAAAACACCAGGACCCCCGCCTTGCCTGCCGCGAGCCGCCGCATGAGGCTCAACGCCCCGTGCTCGCTGCGGGCCTCTATGGGGTCCTGAGGTACAAGCTCGCCGTCCTCGTCTCGGACGAAGGGTTGGACCACATAGTAGGTGATCGCCCTGCCTGCTGCGGCACTGGCCATGGGGCTCCTCCCATCTGCTCATTGACTGCCGGGACTAACGGTAGCACAACGGGAACGGAAAGAGAACAAGGTGAGCTTGGTAAGGCGAGGCGATGGCGGAGCGGCAGCCCGAGACAGATGAGCTGGAAGCCGACATTGATGCAGCCATCGCGGCGTGCGGCGGGGACCCGAGGGCGACCATAAGGACCCTGCTGATCGCCCAGGCCTACTACGAGGCGGACATTGCGCGGCTGACAGAGATGGTTTCGAGGGGGTACGCGAGGAGGGGGCCAGAGGAATTGCGACGCAGCGGACGATGATCCTCCGCCGCGAAATCGCCGCTACTGCCACGTAGTCTCGTACTCTCCGCAATCGAGGGGTCAGACGATGAGCACGTGGTACATAGAAGGATATGCGCCAGATGGCATCAGAGCCAAATGGCACCGCCGGAACACAACGTTCGAGGACGTCATCGCGACGCTTGAGATGCGGCGGGATGGTGAGATTTTGCGGGTGCTCTGTCCAGTCGGCGCAACAGCGGAAGAACTTAAAACGCTCCGCGGGCACGGCGCCGCGCCGTTCTAAATTTCTTGGGGTACGCAAACGGGGTACTTCTCGGGGTACGCAAGCGATACCCGATGCCCCATAACTTCTTGCTTCTAAAAGGAAATTTCGCCAAGCCTAACGCTTGGTGGAGCTGAGGGGATTCGAACCCCTGACCTCTGCAGTGCGATTGCAGCGCTCTCCCATCTGAGCTACAGCCCCGGTTGCCCGAAAGCGCCGCCATTTACTGTTCGACCTCCGCGCGTGTCAAGCACGCCGGCGGGCGAAACGGCGGGGTCTCGGCGCTTTCCCGGGGTGCGGCCTGACGGACTGACGTGATCACTGCCCTGACCGTTCTCGCCGCGGCGCTGGCGATCGAGATGCTGGCGGGTTACCCGCCGTCCGTGTTCGCGGCGATCGGCCATCCCGTCACCTGGATCGGCCGGCTGATCGCTGCCCTCGACCGGCGCTTCAACCTCGAAGGGGACGATTTCGAGGCGCGCCGGCGCGCCGGCGTGCTGGCGCTGCTGCTGCTGCTGGCGGTGACCGGCTTTGCCGCCGAGATCGTGCAGATCCTCTGCCTGGCGCTGCCGCTCGGCTTTCTCGTCGCGGCGGTGATCGCCTCGTCGCTGATCGCCAGCCGCAGCCTCGACGAGCACGTCGCCGCGGTGGCGACGGGCCTGGAGCGGCAAGGCGTCGTCGGCGGGCGCGCGGCGGTGTCGCGCATCGTCGGGCGCAACCCGGAGGCCCTCGACGTGCACGGCGTGTCGCGCGCGGCGATCGAGAGCCTGGCGGAGAATTTTTCCGACGGCGTGGTGGCGCCGGCCGTCTGGCTCGGCGTGCTCGGCCTGCCCGGCGCGGCGCTCTACAAGGCGATCAACACCGCCGATTCGATGATCGGCCACCGAACGCCGCGCCATCTCGCCTTCGGCTGGGCCGCGGCGCGGCTCGACGACGTCGTCAACCTGCCGGCCTCGCGGCTTTCGGCGCTGCTCCTGGTGGCCGCCGCCTGGCTGCTGCCCGGCGCCGACGCCCGGGCGGCCTGGCGGGCGGTGTGGCGCGACGCCCGCAAGCATCGCTCGCCCAATGCCGGCTGGCCCGAAGCGGCGATGGCGGGCGCGCTCGGCCTCAGCCTCGCCGGGCCGCGGGTCTACGGCCAGATCCGGGTCGAGGACGGCTACATGGGCGAGGGCCGCATCGAGGCGACCGCGGCCGACATCCGCCGCGCCCTCGATCTCTACCGCATCGCCTGCCTCCTGCAGCTCGCCCTGGTGCTGGTCCTGGTGATGCCGCTCATCATCGCGCGAG
This sequence comes from Labrys wisconsinensis, assembly GCF_030814995.1. GTDB lineage: Bacteria > Pseudomonadota > Alphaproteobacteria > Rhizobiales > Labraceae > Labrys > Labrys wisconsinensis. The sequence goes on from NZ_JAUSVX010000032.1 coordinate 35,206, forward strand.
GCTGAGCAGGGCCTCGACATCGAGATGGCGGGCGAGGTGGCCGGCGAAGTCGTCGAGCGCCGCCTCCAGCCCGGCCTCATAGGCGAGGTCCGAGGCCTGCCCGCCGAGCCGGCGGATCCAGGCGGCGCGCTGGCGGTCGTCGGCGAAAAGGCCGTGCACGTAGCAGCCCATGACGCGGCCGTCGGCGGAGACGGCCCCGCTGCCGACAGCGGCCGTGGCGGCACGCAGCATCGGCCGCGCCGTATCCGGTCCGTCGGTGGCGCCGACATGCATCTCATAGCCGGCAAAGGGGGCGCCGTCGACGGTCTCCCCCGTGACCGCCACCAAGTGCTTGTCGCCGCCGAGCACGGTGGCGACGTCCAGCAGGCCGAGCCCGGCGACGGCGCCAGGGGGGCCCTCGATGCCGGTGGGATCGGCGACGGTGCGGCCCAGCATCTGGTAGCCGCCGCACAGGCCGAGCACCCGGCCGCCGCGCCGCACATGGGCCTTGAGGTCGATATCCCAGCCTGCCGCCCGGAAGGCGGCAAGGTCGGCGATGGTCGCCTTGGAGCCGGGCAGGACCACGAGGTCGCAGACCGGCAGCGGCTCGCCGGCCCGCACCATGACGAGGTCGACGCCGCCCTCCTGCGCCAGCGGGTCGAAATCGTCGAAGTTGGAGATGCGCGGCAGCACCGGCACGGCGATGCGCGGGCCGGCGCCCCGCCCGGCCGCGGCATAGGCGGTGAGAGCAAGCGCGTCCTCGGCCGGAAAGCGCGCCGCCGCGGCGCAGTGCGGCACCAGGCCGAGCGCCGGCCAGCCCGTGCGCGCGGCGATGAAGCGCATGCCTTCGGCGAAGAGCGTGGGATCGCCGCGCATCTTGTTGACGACGAAGCCGCCGACCAGCGCCGCATCGTCCGGGTCGATCGCCGCCTGCGTGCCCAGGATCTGGGCGATCACCCCGCCGCGGTCGATGTCGCCGACCAGCACCACCGGCGCGCCGGCGGCGCGGGCAAAGCCCATGTTGGCGATGTCGCCCCGGCGCAGGTTGACCTCGGCCGCCGAGCCGGCGCCCTCGACCAGCACCAGGTCGGCCTCGTCCTTCAGCCGTCCGAAGCTCTCCAGCACGGCCGGCATCAGCTGAGGCTTGAGCGCCTGGTAGGCGCGCGCGCCGGCCGCCCCGCGCACGCGGCCCTGCACCACGAGCTGGGCGCCGGTCTCCGACTGGGGCTTGAGCAGCACCGGATTCATGTGCACGGTCAGGGCCGTCCGGGCGGCACGCGCCTGGAGGGCCTGGGCACGGCCGATCTCGCCGCCGTCCGCGGTGACCGCCGCATTGTTGGACATGTTCTGCGGCTTGAACGGCCGCACCTTGAGGCCGCGGTCGGCGAACAGGCGGCACAGCCCCGCCACCAGCACCGACTTGCCGACGTCGGAGCCGGTGCCCTGCAGCATCAAGACGCGGGCCGCCATCGATCCATCCCCGGGTTCGCCGATGATTCCGGCACGGATCTGGCATGAAACGGGGGACAAGGCCACCCGGCCGGCGACATGGAATTGCCTCACGGCCTGTTTACGCTGACCTTGTGGCCATGACGCCGGGCTCGCCCTAGTGTTCCGACTCCGACTGTCCGAGGAACCAGGCGTCGGAAGCACAACACGAGGTTCACATCGGCCCGAGACGGAGACGGCATGGCTGATATCGCGGAGCGCAAGCCACCCCAGCCTTCGGACGGCGCCCGGACAAGGCTGGGCGCGCTCGTCCTGCGGGCGCGGCTGGTGCTGGCCTGGGAGCGGCTCTGGCCCCGCCTCGCGCCGCTCCTCGGCGTGATCGGCCTCTTCCTCGCCGTCAGCTGGTTCGGCCTGTTCCTGCTGCTGCCCTTCGCCGCGCGGGTTGCCCTCCTGGCGCTGTTCGGCTTCGGCGTGCTCGCGGCCCTGGTGCCGCTGGCCCGCCTGCGCCTGCCCACCACGGGCGAGGCCTTCGGCCGGCTCGACCGCGAGACCGGCCTCGCCCACCGCCCGGCCAGCGCCCTCGGCGACAGCCTCGCCACCGCGCCGGCCGACCCGGTGTCGCGGGCGCTGTGGGCGGCGCACCAGCGCGAGGCCGAGGCCAAGACCCGCGGCATCCGGCTCAAGGCGCCCTCCCCCGGCCTGCCGGCGCGCGATCGGTACGGCCTGCGCTTCGCCGTGATCCTGGCGCTGGTGGTGTCGTTCTTCGCCGCCGGACCCGACCGGCTGGCGCTGCTGCGCACCGCCTTCGAGCCCTCCGCCGTCCTGCCCGACGCCAAGGCGGTGCGCATCGACGCCTGGGTGACGCCGCCGGCCTATACCCGCCGGCCGCCGATCATGCTGGCGGTCGAGCCGCAGACAGGGGTGGTGAGCGTGCCCCAGAACAGCGTGCTCTCGGTGCGCGTCGCCGGGGATGCCGGCGCCGAGATCGCCGTCACCGGCCAGGCGGTGGACGCCGCCCCGCCGGCGACCGTGCCGGCCGATGCCGGCACCGCCCTGGTCGAGCGGCGCCTGACGCTGCAGGGCGATGCCGGCGTCACGGTGCACCGCGAGGGCGCCGAGGCAGCGGCGTTCCGCTTCTCCATCATTCCCGACCTGCCGCCGAAGATCGCCTTCGACGGGCCGATCGCCGAGTCGGCCCGCGGGGCGATGACGCTGGCCTACACCGTGGAGGACGATTACGGCGCCACCAGCATCGAGGCGCGCGTGGCGCTGCCGGACAATCCGGGGGCACACCCACTCTACGAGCCGCCGCGGATCGCCCTGCCCCTGCCCGCCGGCCGCAACCACAACGGCAAGGCCAGCGCGACGCGCGACGTCTCCGAGCACCCCTTCGCCGGCGCCACGGTGAAGATGCAGCTCGTGGCGCGCGACGATGCCGGCAATGAGGGCCACAGCGACGAGCAGGAGGTGACGCTGCCCGGGCGCACCTTCGTCAAGCCGCTCGCCCGTGCCCTCGTGGAGCAGCGGCGCAAGCTCGCCCTCGACGCCCGCCAGCAGCCGGCGGTGGAGGACGCGCTCGACGCGCTGATGCTGGCGCCCGAGCAGTTCACCAAGGACGCATCGATCTATCTCGGCCTGCGCACGGCGCGGGTCCGGCTCGGCGATGCCCGCAAGGACGAGGCGCTGCGCGACGTGGCGCAATATCTCTGGCAGATCGCCCTGCGCATCGAGGAGGGCGATCTGTCCGATGCCGAACGCGAGCTCAAGGCGGCGCAGCAGCGCTTGCGCGACGCGCTGGAGCGCGGCGCGCCGCCCGAGGAGATCGCCCGCCTGACCCAGGAGCTGCGGCAGGCGATGAACAAGTTCATGCAGGACTACGCCCAGCAGCTGGAGCAACGCCGCCGCAACGGCGACACCTCCAGCCCGCGTCGGCAGGCCGATCGCACCATCACCCCGGACGAGCTCAACGCCATGATCGACCGCCTGGAGAACATGGCCCGCAATGGCGACAAGGATCAGGCGCAGCAGCTGCTCTCCGAGCTCAGCCAGCTCCTGGAGAACCTGCAATCGCCCGATCAGAGCGAGACGGCCGACGATCCCGCCGGCCAGGAGATGCAGCGCTCGCTCGACGAGATGGGCCAGATGATCCAGCGCCAGCAGCGCCTGCGCGACCAGACCTTCCGCAACCGCCAGGGCCAGCAGGGCCGGGACGATCAGCAGGACGGCGCGCCGCAGCAGGGCCAGGAGGGCGACCAGCAGGCGCAGCAGGACCAGGGCGACGACAAGGACGGCACGCAGGGCCTGCGCCAGCGCCAGCAGGCGCTGCGCGAGCAGCTGGAGGCGCTGCAGAAGCGGCTCGACCAGATGGGCATTCCGGGCAATGACGATCTCGGCCAGGCCCAGCAGGCGATGCGCGACGCCGAGGGCAAGCTCGGCGAAGGCGACGGCGAGGGCGCCGTCGGCTCGCAGGGCAAGGCGATCGAGGCGCTGCGCAAGGGCGCCCAGGGCCTCGCCAAGCAGATGGAGCAAGCGCAGAACGGCCAGGGACAGGGGCAGGGACAGGGACAGCCCGGACGCGGCCAGCGCAGCGGGCGGGCCAACGGCGACCGCGACCCGCTCGGCCGGCTGCTGCGCAACGATCCCAGCGACAGCTCCGGCAAGGTGCCCGGACGCGGCGAGACCGACGTGGAGCGGGCAGCCCGGGTGCTGGAGGAGCTGCGCCGGCGCTTCGCCGACCCGAACCGGCCGCAGATGGAGCTCGACTATATCGACCGCCTGCTGCGGCGGGACTAGGCCGCCTGCGGCGGCGGGAGAAGCGCCCGCTTCTCTCCATGCGACATCGATGCCGGCCTGGGGCAAGTGCTCCCGGGCGCCTCCCTTACGATGGCGCCATCGGAGGGACATGGAATGGCCGAGAAAGCCCTGCGCGCCACCGGCGGCTGCCTGTGCGGCGGCGTGCGCTACGAGATCCGAGGCGAACTGCGCCCGGTCATCGCCTGCCACTGCTCGCAATGCGCCCGCACCAGCGGCCATTTCGTCGCGGCGACCAGCTGCGCCGCCGCCGACCTGACGCTGGTCAGCGACGCGACGCTCACCTGGTACCGTTCGTCGGACATTGCCGAGCGCGGCTTCTGCCGCACCTGCGGCGGCAACCTGTTCTGGAAGCCCGACCAGGGCGACGCCATCAGCATCACGGCCGGCACGCTCGACCGGCCCACGGGCCTGGCCGTCGCCGAGCACATCTATGTCGGCTCCAAATCCGACTATTACCAGATCCGCGACGGCCTGCCCCAGCAGGAGAGCTGGGATGCCTGAGGCGCGCGCCCCCTCCGCCGATCCGCTGCTTCAGCCCTACCGGCTCAAGCACCTGACCCTGCGCAACCGCTTCATGTCGACGGCGCACGAGCCGGCCTATACCGTCGACGGCATGCCGGCCGAGCGCTACCGGCTCTACCATGTGGAGAAGGCCCGGGGCGGCATCGGCCTGACCATGATCGGCGGCTCCGCCGTGGTCGCCGCCGACAGCCCGCAGGCCTTCGGCAACATCCAGCTCCACAAGGACGAGGTGGTCGGCCATCTCGCCCGCCTCGCCGAGGCGGTGCACGAGCACGGCGCGGCGGTGATGATCCAGATCACCCATCTCGGCCGGCGCACCTCCTGGGCCAAGGAGCACTGGCTGCCGATCGTCGCGCCCTCGCCGGTGCGCGAGCCGGCGCATCGCGCCTTCCCCAAGGCGGCGGAGGACTGGGACCTCGCGCGCATCCTCGCCGCCTATGCCGATGCGGCCGAGCGGGTCAAGGCGGCCGGGCTCGACGGGCTCGAGTTCGAGATGTACGGCCATTTCATCGACCAGTTCTGGTCGCCCGCCACCAACAAGCGCGACGACGAGTACGGCGGCAGCCTGGACAATCGCCTGCGCTTCGGCTTCGCGGTGATGCGCGCGGTGCGCGAGCGCGTCGGGCCGGACTTCATCGTCGGCACCCGCATGGTCTGCGACGAAGACTGGGACCGCGGGCTCTCGCGCCAGGAGGGCCTGGAGATCGCCCGACGCATCGCCGCCTCCGGCGACATCGACTTCATCAACGTCATCCGCGGCCATATCGACACGGACGAGGCGCTGTCGCACGTCATCCCCGGCATGGGCGCGCGCTCGGCGCCGCATCTCGACTTCGCCGGCGAGGTCAAGGCGGCCACCGCCTTCCCGGTGTTCCACGCCGCCCGCATCCAGGACGTCGCCACCGCCCGCCACGCCGTCGCCTCCGGCAAGCTCGACCTCGTCGGCATGACCCGCGCCCACATGGCCGACCCGCACATCGCCCGCAAGGTGCGCGAAGGCCGCGAGCACGAGATCCGGCCCTGCATCGGCATGGGCTACTGCATCGATTCGATCTATGGCGGCGAGGCGCTCTGCATCCACAACCCGGCGACCGGGCGGGAAGCGACCATGCCGCACGAGATCGTCCGCTCGGACGGGCCGGCGCGGCGGGTGGTGGTGGTCGGCGCCGGCCCGGCCGGCCTGGAGGCGGCGCGGGTGGCGGCGGCCCGCGGCCACCAGGTGACGCTGCTCGAGGCGGCGGCCGAGGCCGGCGGCCAGGTGCGCCTCACTGCGGCGCTGAAGCGCCGGCGCGAGATCATCGGCCTGATCGACTGGCGCGTCGCCGAATGCGAGCGCCACGGCGTCGCCATGCGCTTCAACACCTATGCCGAGGCGGCCGACGTGCTGGCGGAGAAGCCCGACATCGTCGTGGTGGCGACCGGCGGCCTGCCGAACCTCTCCTTCCTCGATGCCGGCGAGGACCTGGTCACCACCAGCTGGGACATCCTCTCCGGTGCGGCCCGGCCGGGCGAGACGGTGCTCCTGTTCGACGACAACGGCGCCCATCCCGGCATGACCACGGCCGAGTTCCTGGCCGAGGCGGGAGCCAAGCTCGAGCTCGTCACGCCCGAGCGCAGCCTGGCGCCCGATGTCGGCGGCACCAACTTCCCCGCCTATTTCCGCGCCTTCTCCCGGCACGGCGTCAAGACCACGCTCAACCTGCGCCTGGAGGCGGTGCGGCGCGAGGGCAACGGCCTCGTCGCCCGGCTGTTCGACGAGTATGGCAGGACGCATCAGGAGCGGCGCGTCGACCAGGTGGTGGTCGAGCACGGCACGCTGCCGCTGGACGAGCTCTATTTCGCCCTGAAGCCGGCCTCGCGCAATCTCGGCGCCGTCGACCACGAGGCGCTGATCGCCGGCCGGCCCCAGGCGATGGCGGCGAATGCGGCGGGCGGCTTCATGCTGTTTCGCATCGGCGACGCCGTCGCCTCGCGCAACATCCACGCCGCCGTCTATGACGGCCTGCGCTTCGCCCTGGCGTTCTGAGGGGCGAGGAGGATTGAGGCCTGGAACGCGCTTCGTGAGGAGCCCAGCAAGGACGCCGACGGCGGTCGCATCCCCCGGTCCGCAGCATCGTCGGCTTGCCTGCCATAAAATTGCGTTAAACGCCCTGCTGTAAGCAGGGATGATGCAAGGCCCCCTTCCCGGCCTGCGCCGCGGCGGGGACCGGCTCCGCCACGGGGCGGGCACCCTCTCCTCCGTTCCCGCGGCAACGATGCGCCGATGCCTCCTCGCCCTGCCGGCGCTCCTCGCCCTTGCCGGGCCGGCCGCCGCCAAGCCCGTCACGCCGGCGCCCGGGGCCGTGCCCTTCACGGTCACGGCCGCGCCGATCGAGCGCTTCCGCATCCGCAGCGACGAGCGGCGCTTCGGCGCGCTGGAGTTCCGCGGCGGCCTTGAGCTCTCCGGCGACAGCCGTAACTTCGGCGGCATCTCGGGGCTCAGCCTCGATGCCCGGGGCGAGCGCTTCGTCGCGGTTTCGGATGCGGGGCTGTGGGTTACCGGCCGCTTCGTCGAGCGCGACGGCCGGCTCGCCGGCGTGGAGGACACCGCGATCGGGCCGATCCTCGGCACCGACGGCAAGGCGCTGATGCTCACCGGCGGCGGCGACACCGAATCAGTGGCCATGGACGGTTCCGGCACCGCCTATGTCGGCATCGAGGGCGTGAACGAGATCCGCGCCTTCCCCTTCGGCCGCGACGGCCTGATGGCGCGCGGCGCGCCGGTGCCGCTGCCCGCCGCGGCCAAGACGCTGCCGTCCAATCGCGGCTTCGAAGCGATCGGCATCGCTCCGGCGGCCACGCCGATCGCCGGCGCGCTGATCGCCATCTCCGAGCGCTCGAGCGACACGGGCCCGACGACCAGGGGCTTTCTCGTCGGCGGCCCGGCGCCGGGCGAATTCGCGGTGCGCCGCACCGACGGCTTCGACGTCACCGACCTCACCTTCCTGCCCGGCGGCGACCTCTTGATCCTGGAGCGGCGCTTCTCGCTGCTGCGCGGCGTCGCCATGCGCCTGCGCCGTATCGCCATCGCCGACGTCAAGCCGGGCGCCGTGCTGGACGGACCAGTGCTGATGGAAGCCGAAAGGGGCGAGCAGATCGACAACATGGAGGCGCTCGCCGTCAGCCGCGGCGACAAGGGCGAGATCATCCTCACCGTGATGTCGGACGACAACTACAACTTCTTCCAGCGCACGCTGGTGCTGCGCTTCGCGCTGGTCGAGGACTGAGGCGGCGGCGATCTCCCGCTCCACCGCTCAGAGATGATCTTCGGCGCGCATGCGATCATGCAGCAGGCGGACGATGCGGATTCCACTCGGTTGCCGACAGAAAAACACGACGAAGGGATAGATCCTCACCGGGAAGTACCGGATGCCGCGGCGCAGCTTCGGGTGCTGTCGCCCCATCTCTGGAAACCGTTCGAGGAGGCCGAACAGATCGTTCAAATGCTGCAGCACACGGAGCGCATGGGACGTTCCATACTGCCGCTCCGACACCAGCCAGATTCATTCCAGATCCGCCTCGGCCTGCTCACTCCGACGGATTGTCACGTCGACGGTCTCGATGCTTGCGAAGCATGCGCGCGTGGAAGGATTCTGCTCCTTCCCACGGCTCCGCCGGACCATCCAAACCGCGGTCGAGCGCCGCGTTGATTTGATCGAACGTCATTCCCAGACGCTCTTCGAGGCCGAATGCGAGCTCGTCGCGCATGTTCGCGAGGGCCATGGACACAAACGCCTCGGCCGAGGGCGCCAGACCTTCGGCGACGACCTCCCGCACGATGGCTTCCTGATCCGGCGTCAGTTGTACCGTCATGGCTTGATTCTAGAATCTCGCTCGCGGGAAAGCCAACGAATTTCCCTCGTCACCTCTCTCGCAGGCCATATGGCCGATCTCATCCGCCGGCAACTAGCCCTACTCCGCCCTCTCCTTCTTCGCCTCGTAGCGCATCAGGAGCGGCACCTGCGAGGCGGCGAAGAGAAAGGTGAGCGGCATGGTGCCGAACACCTTGAAGCTGACCCAGACGTCGGTGGAGAAGTTGCGCCAGACGACCTCGTTGAGGCCCGCGAGCACGAGGAAGAACAGGCCCCAGCGGAAGGTGAGCTTGCGCCAGCCCTCCTCGGTGAGGTCGAACACGGCGTCGAGCACATAGGTGATCAGCGACTTGCCGAAGGCCAGGCCCCCGAGGAGGATCACGCCGAACAGGGCGTTGATGATGGTCGGCTTCATCTTGATGAAGGTCTCGTCGTGCAGCCATAGCGTCAGGCCGCCGAAGACCAGCACGACGATGCCCGACACCAGTGGCATGACCGGCAGGTGTCGCGTCAGGACATAGCTGACGGCGAGCGCCGCGATCGAGGCGACCATGAAGACGGCCGTGGCGGCGAAGATGCCGATATTGGGATCGGCCGGGTTCAGGCCTGGCATCCAGCCGGTGAAGAGCTGAGGCCGGCTGTTGGCCAGGAAGAACAGCGCCAGCGGGCCCATCTCCAGCACGAGCTTGAGCACGGGGTTCAGCTTCTTGATCGGGTCGTTCATGCCTCACTCCAGCCCGGCTATGGCCCGGGCGAAGTCCCGCGCCGAGAACGGCTCGAGGTCGTCCACGCCCTCGCCGACGCCGATATAGTGCACGGGCAGGCCGAAGCGCTGTGCGATTGCGACCAGGATGCCGCCGCGGGCCGTGCCGTCGAGCTTGGTCATCACCAGGCCGGTGACGCCGGCGATCTTGCCGAAGACCTCCACCTGCGACAGCGCGTTCTGGCCCACGGTCGCGTCCAGCACCAGCAGCACCGCGTGCGGGGCGCTGTCGTCCTGCTTGCGGATGACGCGCACCACCTTGGCGAGCTCGTCCATCAGCTGCGCCTTGTTCTGCAGCCGCCCGGCCGTGTCGATCAGCAGCACGTCCGAGCCGTTCTCGACGCTGAGCTTGAGGGCGTCGAAAGCCAGGCTCGCCGCGTCCGCCCCCTGCTCGCGGGCGACGACCGGGGCGCCGGTGCGCTCGCCCCAGACCTTGAGCTGCTCGATCGCGGCGGCGCGGAAGGTGTCGCCGGCGGCCAGCGTCACCCTCCTGCCCTGGGCGCCGAACTTGGCGGCGAGCTTGCCGATGGTGGTGGTCTTGCCCGAGCCGTTGACCCCGACCATCAGGATGACGAAGGGCTTCTTCGCCGGATCGAGCGCCAGGGGCCTGGCCACCGGCGCCAGCACGGCCTCGACCTCGCTCGCCAGCACGTCGCGCACCTCGGCCGGGTCGATCTGGCGGTCGAAGCGGCCCTTGCCGATCGCGCCGGTGATGCGGCTGGCGACATCGACGCCGAGGTCGGCCTGGATCAGCACGTCCTCCAGCTCCTCCAGCGTGCCGGCGTCGAGCTTGCGCTTGGTGAAGATGTCGGTGATGCCCTGGCCGATGGCCGAGGAGGAGCGCGACAGGCCGTCCCTGAGCCGCCGCCACCAGGACTTCTTCTCCGGCACGGGCGGAGGCGGCGCCGACGACTCGGGCACCGCCTGCGGCTCGGGCGCGCGCTCCGGCCCGCGGCCGAACAGGCGCGTGAGGAAACCGGATCTTTGCTTGTCGTCGTCGGCCATGGGTCCCGATGCAGAAGGTCTTGGTCTCGGCAGGACAGCGGGCCGGAGCCCGGGTTCCGATCCGGCGCGTCAGCCGCCCGGCATGCCGGGCCATGCCGCGATCGGTCAGTCCTGGCTGATCTCTCTAGCGCAGGCCGCCGCCAAGGGGTAGCTGAGATCATCATGAATGACGGCCTGGATATCGACCTCGAAGCCCGCCTGCTGCATCGCGACGGCCTGATGCTGGTGCTGGACAAGCCGGCCGGCCTGCCGGTGCATGCCGGTCCCAAGGGCGGCCCCAACCTCACCGCCATGCTCGACGCCCTGCGCTTCGGCCTGCCGCGCCGGCCCGAGCTGGCGCATCGCCTCGACAAGGACACGTCGGGCTGCCTGGTGCTGGGGCGCCATCCCAGGGCCCTGAAGACGCTGAACCAGCTCTTCGCCCGCGGCGAGGTCGAGAAGACCTATTGGGCCGTGGTCGAAGGCGGCCCCGCGGACGAGGCCGGCCGCATCGACCTGGCGCTCGCCCCGCGCTCGCCCGAGCGCGGCTGGTGGATGAAGCCGGATCCGGCCGGCCAGCCCGCTGCAACGCTGTACCGCGTGCTCGGCCGCGCCGGCGGCCTCGCCCTCCTGGAGCTGCGCCCGCTGACCGGCCGCACCCACCAGCTGCGCGTCCACTGCGCCGCCTCGGGCTTCCCGATCCTCGGCGACGCGGTCTACGGCTCGGCCCCGCGCGTCGGCGGCGAGCCGCTGCACCTGCACGCCCGCGCGGTGAGCGTGCCGCTCTACCCGAAGAAGCCGCCGATCGCGGTCGAGGCGCCGCCGCCGCCGCACATGCGGGCGCGGCTGGCGGCGCTGGGCTGGCCCTCTGCGGGAGAGGCGGAGGCGACGGCCCGTCCCTGATGCGCGGGCGGACCACGCCGGCCGGCTTGCAGCTCGGCCCGATTCGTAATAATCAAAGTTACATGAAACGGGATAGCCGCCTCTCCTCCGTCCTTCATGCGCTGCTCCACCTGGCCGAGCAGCGCAGGCCCATGACCTCGGAGGCTTTGGCCGACTGCATGGGCACCAATCCGGTGGTGGTGCGCCGGACCATGGGTCTCCTGCGCGAGGCCGGGATCGTCGCATCCGCCAGGGGCCATGCCGGCGGCTGGACGGTCGCGGCCGATCTCGGCGCCGTCACGCTGCGCCAACTGCACGAAGCGCTGGGCGAGCCGGCGATCTTCGCCATCGGCAACCGCAACGAAACGCCGGAATGCCTCGTGGAGCAGTCGGTGAACGTCGTGCTCGACGGTGCCTTCGCCGAAGCCGAGGCGCTGCTGCTCGATCGTTTCTCCGCCGTCACCCTCGCCGACCTCGCGGCCGACTTCACGCGTCGGCATGCCCGGCGGCGCTCGCAACAGGATTAGCCCATGCACCACGACGTCATCGTCGTCGGCGGCAGCTATGCCGGAATGGCCGCCGCTCTCCAGCTTCTCCGCGCCCGCCGCACCGTGCTGGTGATCGACGCCGGGCTTCGCCGCAACCGCTTCGCGGAGGAGTCGCACGGCTTCCTCGGGCAGGATGGCGCCGATCCCGCCGACGTCGCCTGCGGGGCGCGCGACCAGCTCATGCGCTATCCCACCTTGACCTGGGTCGACGGGCTGGCCGAGCAGGCTGGCGGCGAACGCGACGCCTTCACGGTCGGAACCGCCGACGGCGCGGCGCACGCCGGGCGCCGCCTGCTCTTTGCCACCGGCGTCGCCGACGACCTGCCGCCGGTCGAGGGGCTCGTCGAGCGCTGGGGCAGAAGCGTCTTTCACTGCCCCTATTGCCACGGCTACGAGCTCGACCAGGGCCGCATCGGCGTGATCGCGACCGGGCCGATGTCCCTGCACCAGGCCCTCCTGATCCCCGAATGGGGCACGGTGACGCTTCTCGCCAATGGCGCGATCCGGCCCGACGCGGCACAGCATGCCGAGCTCGCCGCCCGCGGCGTCGCGATCGAGGAGGAGCCGATCGCCGGGCTGGAGGGCCACGCCGACGTCCGGCTGGCCGACGGCCGCCTCCTGCCGTTCGCCGGCCTGTTCACGGCGACGCGGACGGCGCCGGCGACGCCGATTGCCGAACGGCTGGGCTGCGCGCTCGAAGAGACGCCCTTCGGCAGCCAGATCCGGACGGATGCCTCGAAGGAGACCTCCGTGCCCGGCGCCTTCGCCTGCGGCGACGCCGCCCGCGCGCCGCACTCGGTCTCCCTGGCCGTGGGGGACGGCGCCTGGGCCGGGGCCCAGCTGCATCGCTCCCTCGTCTTCTGAGCCCCGCGGCGCGGCCGCTGGACATGGGTCCTCTGCCGCGCCAGCATGGGTGCAACAAGACGAGGCAGGGGAACGGCCATGGACGAGGGCGCGCCGCCGCGGCGGATCCGGTGGGGCATGGTCGGCGGCGGGCGCGGCGCCTTCATCGGCGAGGTGCACCGCCGCGCCGCGCGGCTCGATGACGGCTACGAGCTCCTGGCCGGAGCGCTGTCCTCCGATCCGGAGCGAGCCCGGCTCTCCGCGCAGGACTGCCGCATCGCGCCCGAGCGCGCCCATGCCGACTATGCCGCCATGGCCCGGGCCGAAGCGGCGCGGCCGGACGGCATCGAGGCGGTGAGCATCGTCACCCCGAACCATCGCCACCACGCGGTGGCCAAGGCCTTCCTGGAGCAGGGCATCCACGTCATCTGCGACAAGCCGCTGGCGACCTCGCTGGCCGATGCCCGCGACCTCGTGGCGCTCGCCCGCGCGCGCAACCTGCTGCTCGGCGTCACCTACAATTATTCCGGCTACCCCATGGTCCGCCACGCCCGCGACCTGGTGCGCGGCGGCGCCATCGGCCGGGTGCGCATGGTGCAGGCGGAATTCGTGCTCGGCTGGCTCTCCACCGCCCTGGAGGCCGAGGGCGCCAAGCAGGCGGAGTGGCGCACCGATCCGGCCCAGGCCGGGCCGAGCGGCGTGGTCGGCGACGTCGGCACCCACGCCTTCCACCTCGCCCAGTTCGTCACCGGGCTGGAGCTGGAGGCGGTCTCCGCCGACATCGCCACCTTCGTGCCCGGCCGGCGGCTGGAGGACAATGCCACGATGATGCTGCGCTGGCGGGGCGGTGCCCGTGGGGCGATCTGGGCCAGCATGGTGGCGGCGGGCGAGACGGTCGGGCTGCGCCTGCGCGTCTACGGCGAGACCGGGCACATCGCCTGGGACCAGTCCTATCCGGACGACCTGCAGGTGCGCCCGCTCAACGGCGAGGCCCATGTGCTCGCGCGCGGTGGCAAGCTCTCACCCGCGGCCAAGGCGGCGACGCGCCTGGTCGCCGGCCTGCCCGAGGGCTTCTTCGAGGCCTTCGCCAACCTCTATCGCGACTATGCCTCCATCATCACGGCGCTGCGCGAGGGCACGCCGCCGCCCGAGCCGATCGCCCCGACCGGCGAGGACGGGGTGGCCGGCCTCGCCTTCGTCGAGGCGGTGCTGAACTCGGCGCGGCGCGACGGCGCCTGGGTGCGGCCGACCTGACGGGCCTCAGGGAAAGCGCTTGCGATAGGCCTCGGCCACGCCGGGATTGACGAAGTTCAACGGCAGGCCACCCGCGAGGATGCGCTCCACCTCCTCGGCGACGCCGACGCCCATGCGCTCCATGCTCTCGCCCGTGATGCCCGCGAGGTGGGGCGTCAGCATGACGGTGTCGAGCCGGAAGAACGGGTGGCCGGGCGGCAGGGGCTGCGTCGCGAACACGTCGAGCGCCGCACCGGCGATGCGCCCCGCCTGCAGCGCCTCGACCAGCGCCGCCTCGTCGGCGACAGGGCCGCGAGCGACGTTGACCAGCACGGCGCTTCGGCGCATCAGGCCGAGGCGGCGGGCATCGATCAGGCCGCGCGTCTCCGCGGTCAGCGGGCAGCACAGGGCGAGGATGTCGCTCTCGGCCATCAGGGCGTCGAGCGCGCGCGCCTCGACGCCGGCGGGCAGGGCGGTGTCGGGCCGGCGGGTCGCGACGATCACCCGCAGGCCGAAGGCACCGGCGATCGCCGCCGTCGCCCGGCCGACCGCGCCGAAGCCAACCAGCCCGAGGGTGCGGCCGAAGAGCTCGCCGGCGCTCTCGGCATGGGCCCGGCCGGCGAGCCAGCCCTGGCCGCGCAGGTCGCGGTCGATCGTGCGGAAGCGGCGCGTCAGCATCAGCGCGGCGAAGAGCACATATTCCGCCACGGAGCGGGCATTGGCGCCCGGCACGTTGGCGACCAGCACGCCGGCGGCATCGGCGGCCTCGATCGGGATCATGTCGACCCCGGCGCCGTGGCGGATGGCGGCGCGCAGGCCCTTGGCCCGCTCGAAGAGGACGGTCGGCAGCGGCGCGCGGACCACGACGATGGTCGCCGGCTCGGCCTCGCGGGCAAGCGTCCCGGCATCGAGGGCCGAGGCGATCCGCAGCTCGGCCACGGCGCGGACCATCGCCTCCGCCCGGGGATGCAGCGCATGGGTGGAATAGACGATCGGCGCCATCGCCCGGCCTCTAATGCGAGCGGCCGGTGGCGAGCGCCAGCCAGGCCTCGGTCTGATCGCCGGGCCCGGGCGGGGCGCCGCGGCCGATCAGATCCTGCCAGTAGCTGTTGGCGCCCTTGAGGTGCTCGCTCATCAGGTTCATCGCCGTCATGGCATCGCGCCGGGCGACGGCCTGGAAGATCGCCAGGTGCTCCTCGTGCGAGGTGCGGCAGCGGGCGGGGTCGTTGAAGTAGATGCGCAGCCGGTCGACGGTCATGAGGTAGTAGACCTGCACGATGCGGTGGAAGATCGAGTTCTGGGTGGCGCGCACGATCTCCAGGTGGAAGGCGCGGTCCTCCTCGTTGATCGGCTGTCCCGCCGCCATCTTGGCCTCGGAGGCGGCGAGGATGGCGCGCAGCCGGTCGAAATTGTCGAGAGTGGCGCGCTCGCAGGCGAGCCGCACGGCGGTGATCTCGTGGATCTTGCGCATCTCGATCGACTGCTGCACGTCCTCGGCCGTCAGCGGCGCGCCGACCTGGGCGTAGAGCGCCAGCGCCTCGACGCTCGCCGCCTCGCGCGCCATGAAGATGCCCGACTTGGCCCGCCGCTCGATGACGCGCAGCGCCTCCAGAAAGGCCAGCGCCTCGCGGATATGGCCGCGGCTGACCTGGAAGCGCTCGGCCATCTCCCGCTCGGAGGGCACGCGCTCGCCCGGCTCGTATTTGCGCAGGTGCAGGAACAGCACCAGCTGCGAGACCAGGTCCTTCTGCTCGCTCATCGGCTTTCCACGGCGAAGCGCCGCACGACGTCCTCGCGGATGGTCATGCCGAGGCCGGGTCGGTCGGGAATAGCGAGCATGCCGTCGGTCACCGCGATCTCTTCCTCGATCAAGTCGTGCAGCATCGGGTTGGCGCCGAGCGAATATTCGAGAATGTGACACGACGGGCTGGCGGCGGCGAGGTGGAGACCGGCGAAAAATGCCGGCGCTCCCGCCCAAAGATGCGGTGCCAGCCTGAGGTTGAAGGCGCCGGCCAGGGCGTCGATGCGCCGCGCCTCGGTGAGGCCGCCGCAGATGGCGAGGTCCGGCTGCAGGATGTCGACGGCGCGGGCGGTGACGAGGTCGCGGAAGTCGAAGCGCGTCTGCTCGCTTTCGCCGGCGGCGATGGGAATGGCGCAGGTGGCGCGCAGCTCGGCCATGCCGGCCTTGTCGTCGCCCGTCACCGGCTCCTCGAACCAGGCGAGGTCCTCGTCGCGGACGAGACGGGCGAAGCGCCTGGCCTCGGCCACGGTGAAGGTGCCGTGGGCGTCGACCATGATGTCGATGCCGGGGCCGAGATGCCGGCGCGCCGCCTGAACGCGCCGGGCCGAGACATGGGCGGGCCCGTCCATCGCCCCGACACGCATCTTCACCGCGCCGAAGCCGCCGGCGGCGACATAGCCGGCGAGCTGGGTGCCGATGCCGGCCTCGTCGGCCCAGCCGCCCGAGGCATAGGCGGGCAGCCGCTCGGCCTTGCGGCCGCCGAACAGGCGCCAGACCGGCTCGCCCAGCGCCTTGCCGAGCAGGTCCCAGCAGGCGATGTCGACGGCCGAGAGAGCGGCGATGGAGAGGCCGCGGCGGGCGATCTCCGGCAGGGCGTGGCCGCGCGCCAGGGCATGGTGGTGGCGCGTGCCGCTGTAGAGCCAGTCCCACAGCACCGAAGGCTCGCGCGGGTCGCGCCCGATCAGGCGGGGCGCCAGCTCGGCATTGACGAGATGAACCAGGCCGGCATAGGTGCCGGCGCTGCCGGCGGCATTCTTGCCTTCGCCCCAGCCGACCAGGCCGTCCTCGGTCTCGATGCGGACGATGGCGGCGTCGAAGGTGCGGACCTCGCCGAAGTCGCTGCGGTGCTGCCGCGCCTCGGCGATCGGCATCCGCACCCAGGTGGCGTCCACGCGCGCGATCCGCATCGGCTTTCCCCTGCCGCCCGTCCGGGGCCGGCCTACTTGATCAGCGGCAGGATGGTCTCGGCCGACTTGGCGACCAGCATGGAGTAGAAGGCCTCGCTGAGCAGGCTCGAGCCGTGGTCCTGGATGAACTTGAGCTGCTCGGGCGAGATGTCGACCGGGCTCTTCTCGACGGCGTCGGGATATTGCGTCGCCGGGGTGCGGTCGACCGGGGCGACGAACTCGACGGTGAGCGCGCCGTCATAGCCCGCCTCCTTCAGGGTCGCGACGATCTTCTTCCAGTCGAGCGCGCCCTGGCCCGGAGCCATGCGGTTGTTGTCGGCGATGTGGAAGTCGACCAGCCGCTTGCCCGCCTTGCGGATCGAGGCATGCATGTCGGCGTCCTCGATGTTGAGATGGAAGGCGTCGAGGCAGACGCCGCATTCCGGCCCGACCGCCTCGGCCAGGGCCAGCGCCTGGTCGGCGCGGTTGAGCAGATAGGTCTCGAAACGGTTGAGCGGCTCGATGCCGATGCGGATGCCCTTCTTGCGGGCGAACTCGTGGCACTCGCCGACGCCGTCGATCAGCCAGCGCCACTCCTCCTCGGGCGTGCCGTCCGGGATGATCTTGCCGACCGTGACCGGCACCAGCGTCAGGATCTCGCCGCCGAGCTCGCCGACCATGGTCAGCACGTCCTTGACATATTGCACCGAGGCGGCCCGCTGCTTCTCGTCCCTGGCCGCGAGGTTGCGCTCGGCGAGGGTGAGGGTCACCGCGCCCCAGCAGCGGATCTTGTACTTGTCGAGCAGCGGACGGACCTCCCGCGGATCGTATTGCGTCGGCTCGCCGGAAATCTCGATCGATTCATAGCCCAGCCCGGCGATGCGCTTCAGCGTCACCTCCAGGGGCTCGGCGCGCATCCAGTTGTGGGTCGACAGATGCATCGGATCCTCCCATGCGGCTCTGATTGGCCGGCCATTTTGGTAGGACCAGATTTAGCACAATCGCATCAGAAATCTGCCTTCTTGTCGAATATAAGTATTTTCCCGTATGATTCTTGCAGTGCAGTGTGGTTTTTTGCGGTGCATGCCGGATAAGCGCTTGCTGATGACGACGCATCTGGTATTACCAGATTGGGGAAACCATTCGATCCGCCATAAGAGCGGGCGCTCCCCAAGGGAGGGATTCGTGCCGCAGGGTGATCGCCATGCCGGCGTGGCCTCGGCCATGCCCGGTCGCTCGGGGCCTGGCGGCGCATCGCGCCGGGGTGCCCGCTGATGGCGCCGGCGCTGCGGCTCGACGGCGTGTCGAAGCGCTACGGGGCGGTCCGCGCCCTCGACCGCCTGAGCTTCGCCGTGCCGGAGGGGCGCTTCTTCGTGCTGTTCGGGCCGAGCGCGGTCGGCAAGACCACGGCGCTGCGCACCATCGCCGGGCTGGTGGTGCCCGATGCCGGGCGCCTGGAGATGTTCGGCGCCGACGTGACGCGCGCCGCCATCGCCTCGCGCGGTGTGTCGATGGTGTTCCAGTCCTTCGCGCTCTATCCGCACCTCACGGTCTACGAAAACTTCGCCTATCCCCTGCGCGAGATGAAGGTGGCGCGGGACGAGATCGACCGGCGCGTCCGGGAGACCGCGGCGATGCTGCGGCTGTCGCACCGGCTCGACCGCAAGCCCGGCACGCTGTCGGGCGGCGAGCAGCAGCGCGTGGCGCTCGGGCGCTCGCTGATCCGCCGGCCCAGGATCCTGCTGCTCGACGAGCCGCTGACCAATCTGGACGCCAAGCTGCGCCAGGAGATGCGCACCGAGCTCAAGCGCCTGCATGCCCAGTTCGGCATGACCATCGTCTATGCCACGCCCGACGAGCTCGAGGCCCTGTCGATGGGCGAGGAGATCGCCGTCCTGCGCGAGGGCGCCGTCGTGCAGCGCGGCACGCCGGACGCGCTCTACGAGGCGCCCCGCGACCTCTATGTCGCCAGCAAGATCGGCTCGCCGACCATCAACCTCGTCGAGGCGGTGGTGCGCCGGGGCGGCGAGGGCGTCGAGACCCCGTTCGGCGCCCTTGCGCTCAGGACCAGCGCCGCCCATGCCGGCGAGCGGGCAGTCCTCGGCATCCGGCCCAGCGACCTGCGCCCGGCGGGCCCCGACGAGGCCGCCCTGCCGGCCAGCGTCCGCCTCATCGAGCCGCTCGGCGACGTCACCGTCGTCTCCTTCGCGCTCGCGGGCGAGGCCGGCCCGATCCTCAAGGTCGTGCTGCCGGAGGCACGGGCGCTCGGCATGAAGCCGGGCGATGCCGTGCCGCTCGTCCTCGACCCCGGCAAGATCCACCTCTTCCACGCCGGCACCGGCCTCGCGATCCGCGAGCCGGCGCCGGCGTGAAGGAAAGAGCAAGACGAAACGTCTGGAGGAGGAAACGCCCATGTTCTGCCGCAAGACCCTGACGGCCCTCGCGACGGTGGTGAGCCTCGGTGCCGCGATTCGCCCCGCCGGCGCCGAGGAGGTGACGCTGCGCATGGCGGTGCCGGACTGGCCGCCGACGCGCATCATGAAGGACCTGTTCGACAAGCAGTACAAGGCGCCGTCGGGCAACACGGTGAAGCTCGACGTCGACTTCATCCCCTGGCCGGACTATTACACCCGCCTCAACGCCTCGCTCACCTCGGGCGAGAAGAAATACAACATGGCGGTGTCGGACAGCCAATGGCTCGGCGCCTTCATCGAGGGCGGCTACTACCTCAAGATCAACAAGTTCGTCGACGCCGATCCCGGCCTGCAGGCTGTGTTCAAGGACCTGCACCCGGCGGTCAAGGCTTCCTATTCGACCTATCCCTACAAGTCCGACAATCTCTACGGCTTCCCGCAGATGCCGGACCTGGTGGTCGCCTATTACCGCAAGGACATCCTCTGCGACGAGACGGAGCAGAAGGCCTTCCAGGCCAAGTACAACGAGAAGTTGCCCTGCACGCCGGAAGAGATGGACGCCATCGACTGGGATATGTTCGGCAAGATCGGCGAGTTCTTCCAGCGCAAGAAGGGCGACATGCTGGCCGGCAAGCCGGCCGATGACGACTTCTACGGCGTGGAGTTCCAGGTCGGCAAGGGCTACGACTTCTTCACCACCTCGGTCTACGAGTTCCTGTGGCAGCACGGCGGCGACATCTGGGACGAGACCAAGCAGCCCGACGCCCATGCGCTGGGCGTGGTCAACTCGCCGGTGGCGGTGAAGGCCTTCGAGCACCTGCTCTCCTTCGTCAAGTACATGCCGCCCGAGGCCAAGACCGGCAATCTCGACATCTTCAAGACCGACGAGCTGTTCCGCGCCGGCAAGGTGGCGGTCAACCTGGAATGGATCGGCTTTGCCGAAAGCTCGATCAATCCGCAGACCTCGAAGGTGGCGGACAAGATCGCCTTCGCCCAGCTCCCGGGCCTCAAGACCGACAAGGGGCTGGTGAAATGGTCGGTGATCGGCGGCCAGCCCTTCGTGCTGATGACCTGGAACACCGACCTGCAGACCAAGGAGGCGCTCGACTTCTGCAAGTGGTGGCTGTCGAAGGACACGCAGATCGCCTACGCCAAGGCCGGCGGCCAGAGCGCCCTGAAATCGGTCTACACCGATCCGTCCTATCTGACCTTCCGCCCCTGGAACCGCACCTGGGCGGCCAGCCTCGACTGGCAGAAGGACTTCTGGCACATCCCGGAATTCTTCGAGCTGCTGACCCAGCAGCAGGAGGAATACACCAAGGCGATCACCGGCCAGCAGGACGCCCAGCAGACGCTGGATAACATCGCCAACTTCCAGGAAAAGACGCTCAAGGACGCCGACCGCATCAAGTAGCGGCGCGAAGCCGGCTGCCGCGCCATCGCCGGCGCGGCAGCCGGGAATCCGGCCCCGGATCGCCTCCGAGCCCGCCCGCGGCCTGCCCCAGGACTTCGAGATGACCCTCGCCCCGCCCCTTCCCAGGCCGTCCCTCCTGCGGCGCCTCGCCGAGCCGCGCTGGAACAACTGGCCGGCCGCGCTGGCGCTGTTCCTGATCGGCGCGCCGCTGGCGATCACCCTCCTGCCGCCGGCGGTGTCGTTCTGGGCGGCCGGCGCGCTCGCGGCGCTGCTGTGCGCGACGCTGGTGGTCCATGCCTGGGGGCGCCACACCGGCGGCCTCCTGGTGGCGCCGGCGATCGCCCTGCTCGTCCTGATGAACGTCTTCCCGCTGCTGTGGTCGTTCGGGCTGACCTTCTTCTCCTATCGCACCAACCGCGCCCGGCCGCCGAGCTGGGTCGGGCTGGAGAACTACGCCAAGGTCCTCACCGACGCCGAGGTCTGGGACCGGCTGCACAACACCGTGATCATGGTGATCCTGACCGTGACCACGCAGATGGTGGTGGGCTTCCTGCTCGCGCTCCTGTTCGCCAAGCAGTTCCCGCTCCGGCGCGTGCTCCTGATCCTGGTGCTGACGCCGATGATGCTGTCCTTCGTCGCGGTCGGCGCCTTCTTCCGCTATTACTACGATCCGACCTTCGGGCTGGTCTCGCAGGCGGTGCGCCTGTTCACCGGCGAGCCCTTCATCCTGATGCAGACGATCTGGGGCGCGCGCGCCGGCATCGTCTTCGCCGATGCCTGGATGTGGTCGCCCTTCGTCATGCTGCTGGTGCTGGCTGGCCTGGTCAGCGTGCCGAAATATCTCTACGAGGCCGCGGCCATCGACCGGGCCTCGCGCTGGCGGCAGTTCTGGTCGATCACCTTCCCCTATATCCGCGGCCTGCTGCTGCTGGCGCTGCTGTTCCGCACCATCGAGGCGTTCAAGCTGTTCGACCTGGTGTTCCTGCTCACCCAGGGCGGCCCCGGCACGGCGACGGAGACCATCGCCCTGCGGGTCTATCGGATCGCCTTCGAGAACAACAAGACGAGCGACGCGGCGGCGCTGGCCTATATCCTGCTCTTCACCGTCATCGTGCTCACCAACCTCTATCTCTATTTCGCGCGCCAGCGCGTCGAGGAGGCGTGACGCCATGGCCGAGGCCGCCAATCCCGTTCCAGCCCCCGCCGTGCCGCTCGCCGAGCGCCTGGGCCTGCGCCGCCCCTCCGGCATCGGGGAGGCGGGTTGGGGCCGCACGGCCGGGGCGGCGCTGGTCAGCCTGATCTACTTCTTCCCCGTGCTGTGGATCATCCTGACCGCCTTCAAGTCCTACAACGACGCCCTGGCGGTGCCGGCGAAGATCCTGTTCACGCCGACCTTGGAAAACTTCGTCGGCGTGTTCAGCCGGGCCTATTCGGTCGGCGCCGCGACGCAGGACACCGGCTTCACCCTCTATTTCTTCAACTCGATCTTCATCGCCGGGGCGAGCGTCATCCTGGCGCTGATCATCGGCACGCTCGCCGCCTTCGGCTTCTCGCGCTATCCGCTCAAGGGCAACGACACCTATCTCTTCATGATCCTGACCACGCGCATGCTGCCGGCGATCGTGGTGATCATCCCGATCTTCGTGATGTTCCGCGTCACGGGCCTGGCCGGCACGTATCTGGGCATCATCCTGCTCTACACCGTGTTCAACCTGCCCTTCACCATCTGGATGATGAAGAGCTTCTTCGACGAGCTCTCGCTCGACGTCGAGGATGCGGCGCGGCTCGACGGCTCCTCCGACGTCAAGGTGTTCTTCAAGATCTGCCTGCCGCAGGTGATGGCGGGCCTGGCCGCCACGGCGGTGTTCGGCCTGATCCTGACCTGGAACGAGTTCCTGTTCTCGCTGCTGCTCTCGGGCGTGGAGACCCGCACCGTGCCGGTCGCCATGGCCCAGACCATCGGCGGCGACATCGGCGTGCGCTGGGGCCTCCTGGCGGCGATCGAGACGCTGTTCCTCATCCCCGTCATCGCCGTCACCTTCGCGCTGCAGAACCACCTGCTGCGCGGCGTCACCTTCGGCACGATCAAGCGCTGAGCCCGGCATGTCGACCATCGAACTCAAGCGGATCACCAAGCGCTTCGGCAGCTTCATGGCGGTGCGCGACGTCGACCTCTCCGTCGCCGCCGGCGAGGTGGTGTGCCTGCTCGGGCCCTCCGGCTGCGGCAAGACCACGACCCTGCGCATGATCGCCGGGCTCGAGGCGCTCACCGCAGGCGAGGTGATGATCGCCGGACGCACCATGAACGGCCTGCCGCCGGACAAGCGCGACATCGCCATGGTGTTCCAGTTCTACGCGCTCTATCCCGCCCTGACCGTGGCGCAGAATCTCGCCTTCCCCCTGCATGTCGAGCGGCTGCCGGCGGCGGAGCTGAAGCGGCGGATCGACCGGGCGGCCGCCATCCTGCACCTCGACGGCGTGCTCGACCGGCTGCCCGGCCAGATCGCCGAGGGCGAGAAGCAGCGCGTCGCCGTCGCCCGGGCGATCATCCGCACGCCGAACTGCTTCCTGTTCGACGAGCCGCTGTCGCGCCTCGACGTCGAGCTGCGCCAGTCGATGCGCGGCCAGATCAAGGAAGTGCTGCAGGGCCTGACCAAGGCGACCGTCATCGTCACCCACGACCAGCTGGAGGCGCTGACCATGGCCGACCGCGTCGCCATCATGCGCGACGGCGTCATCGAGCAGATCGGCTCGCCGCACGAGGTCTTCGCCCGGCCGGTCAACACCTTCGTCGCCGGCTTCATCGGCACGCCGCAGATGAACCTGATCGCGGCGGAGCTGCGCGGCGTCGAGGGCGGCCGCGCCACCCTCGGCCTCGGCCCGGACAGCATCCGCCTCGAGGTCGATCCGGCCGCCGCGCGCCTCCCGGCGGCACGGACGACGATCGGGATCAGGCCCCGCGCCCTCGCCCCGGTCGATGCCGCCGCCGCCGACACCTTCCTCGCCAAGGCCGAGCTGATCGAGCCGATGGGCGCGGAGACGCTGGTGCATGCCCGCGGCCCGACCGGCCAAGACCTCAGGGTGGTGCTGCCGCGCCAGCGCCGCGTTACGGTCGGCGAGACGCTGCACCTGCGCTGCGATCCGCGCCAGACCCACATCTTCGACGAAGCCGGCAAGGCGGTCCGATCATGAACCAGGCCCTCGACCAGCAGAAGGCGACGCCGAGAGCCGGCATGCAGGAGGCGAGGCAGGGTGCCATGCCGGCGACGCTGCCGCAGGCCGCGTCGCCGGCGCCGGCCGCCGCCCGGGGCATGTCGGCGGGCGCGGCGCGGCGGCTGGAATACGCCATCATCGGCCTCGGCCTGCTGGCGCTGGCGCTGATCTTCCAGCCCTTCGCCCTCGGCCTGTTCTCGGTCGGCTGCGGCCTGGTGGTGCTGGCGGGCCTCGTCAACAACCTCCTGCCGCTCGCGCGGCCCGGCGTGCCCGTGCGCACGGTGGTCAAGGTGGCCCTGATCGTGGCGGTGATCTTCGTGATCGTCACCGCCCTGTCGATCGGCTCGGCCTGGCTCTACGGCGTCTATGTCGAGGCGCAGCGGGCGGCGCAGGGATAGGGGCCGATCCCTCGGACGCCGCGCGAAAACCTTCTCCACGCAGCGGCTGTTTGATTCACACATCGCAGCAATCGAGCGATCTATTCTGGATGGGCGTGTTACTCCCATGACCTGCGTGGGATGGCGTTGTGTGGCATCC
>NZ_JAUSVX010000033.1 GCF_030814995.1 Labrys wisconsinensis
CCACAGCGTCATCGCCAGCGGCACGATCATCCAGATCAGCAGCACGCTCACCGCCGGCGCCAGAAGCGGGCCCGTGCGCACCGCGCGGCGGTTGGAGGAACGCCAAGACGGAAAGAGGCGCTGGGCGGCAATGCTCCTGGTCATGAAGGCCCCACCGGATCTGGACTGTCGGACTTGCGCGGCTCCCGGACGAGCAGACGGCGTCTCAGGCGTGGCCTCTTCGCCCTCAGCAGGCCGTGAATCCGCCGTCGACCGGCAGGGAGACGCCCGAGATCATCGAAGCGCCGTCGCTCAGCAGGAAGACGATCGGCGCGGCGATCTCCTCCGCGGTCGCCCAGCGGCCGAGCGGCATGGTGGCGAGGAAGGGCTCCGCGATCTCGGGGCGGCCCCAGTACGAGGCCGACATCTCCGTCATCACCACCGTCGGGTTCACGCTGTTGACGCGGATGCCGTATCTGCCGAGCTCGAGCGCCGAGACGCGGGTGATGTTGTCGAGGGCAGCCTTCGACGAACCGTAGGAGATGTGGCCGCGCAGGCCGACGAGCGAAGCCTGGCTGGAGACGTTGACGATCGAGCCGCCCTTGCCGAGCCGTACCATCGACTGCGAGCTGTACTTCGTGACGAGAAGCGCGCCGCGAGCATTGATCGAGATCACCTTGTCGAAGACGGCGATATCCGTGTCCATCGGAGTGGCGATCTCGCCGCCGAAGCCGCCGCAGTTCACCACGCCCCAGACGTCGACCCCTTCGAGCGCCTGGCGGACGCTCTCCTCGGACGTCAGGTCGAACGGCAGGAGGCGGCAGCCCGTCTCCGAGGCCAGGGCCTGCAGCCGATCGGCGTTGCGGCCGCTTGCCATCACGTCGGCGCCGGCCGCCCGCAACTGGCGCACCGTCGCCGCGCCGATTCCCCCGCTTGCCCCCGTCACGAGGATGGGCCCCTTGTCGAAGTCAGGCATCTTGTCGCGTCCTCGCGCTGGTTGCTCAATGGATCCTGAGCAGGTTCTGCCGAACCTGCTCATACTCGGCAGTCCGAGCAGCAAGTCGTGGCTGAAGCCACGAGACGCTGCTTGGGCTCGGATGCGGCCGGAGCCGCGTCGTTTCGTTCATGCCGCGATATCGCCCACCGCTCGCCCCGATCCCGATGTAACGGGCCGCCGCCTCGCCTCGGGCCGCTACCAGCCGGTGAAGCCAGCATCCACGACGACGACGGTGCCGGTCATCAGGCTGGCGGCATCCGAAGCCAGGAAGTGCACGACGGAAGCGATCTCGTCGGGCTGCCCGAGGCGGCCCATCGGCGTGTCGCGCAGCCAGTGGTCGAGCAATCCCGCCTCGGCCGCTCCGCCGGTCAAGGGGGTCTCGATATAGGTCGGCGCAACGGCGTTGACGCGCACACCCCGATCCGCCCACTCCGTCGCGAGGGACTGGGTCAGCTGGTGCACGGCCGCCTTGGACGCATTGTAGTAGCACTGCTTCTGGGGCCTGTTGGTGATGAGGCCGGACATCGAGCCGATATTGACGATGGAGCCGCGGCCGGCCTGCAACATGGGACGTGCAAACGATCGATTGCACCAGAAGACGCCGTTATAGTTCACATCGTTCACGTTGAGCCACAGCTCATCCGGGACATCCTCCGCCGAAGTCCCCGAGCGCGCAATACCTGCGTTGGCGACGAGGATATCGACACGGCCGTACCGGTGAACCACGTCCCTGGACACGGCCTCGACCTGCCGCGGATCGGTGACGTCCAGCTGGACCGCCTCGGCCTCCAGGCCCTTCGACGCCAGGGACGCGCGGCCCTGCTCCGCCGTTTCCGCGCTGACGTCCGCCAGCACGACCCTGGCTCCGAATTCGGCGAGCGCCTGCGCGCAGGAAAGCCCGATACCTCTGCCCCCGCCCGTGACGACCGCCACCCGGTCGTCGAGACGAAGCTTGCGCGCGAACATGGTCGTTTCTCCCTCCCCCACCGGACCGGGCCTGTCGTGACGCGGGGACGCCCCCACCTCGCACGCCGATCGCCACGAATGCATCCGCTCCCGGGGCGGCCGGTACGCTATGGATTTTTCCAGATCCGGCAACGAAAAAATTTTTTCTCATTCCGAAAATTCGAATATTGCCTTCATCAGCGCGGACTCGTAGCGTGGCGGCGCGGCATGCGGGCGTCGAAGGTCGCCTGCCGCGCGGGACAGACGGACGAAGGGACGCGGCGGCACATGGACGGGAAGCTGCGCCGTGGGCGGGACCGGGAGGTCGCCGCCGCCCCGGGGATCGGGATCGACATTTTCCAGAAGCTCGTCGCCGCTTCCCGGTCGGCCGACCGCACGATGGCGCGTCTGGCGCGCTTCATCATCGACAACCAGGATCAGCTCGCCAGCCTCTCGATCAGCAGCCTCGCGCAACAGCTTTCCGTCAGCGAAACCACGGTGTTCCGCTTCTGCAAGATCCTGGGTCTGGCCGGCTACAAGGACCTGCGCTACGCCCTCGCCGAAAGCCGGGGCCTGAGCGCCGGCGCGCGGCTGACCGATTTCCGGCCCGAGCCGGGCAGCGGGACCGTGCATCCGCTCGATGTCGTCATGCGGCGCGTCGTCGAGGTCAATTCGGAAGCGCTTCTGAAGACCATGAGCCTGGTTTCACTGCCCGCGCTGCAGGAGACCGTCGACGCCCTGCAGAAGGCCAGCTACGTCATCCTCATCGGCTTCGGCAGCTCGGCGCCGGTAGCCTTCGATGCCTTTCAACGGTTCTCGTGCCTGGGCATCCCCGCGATCGTCCATTCCGACCCGCACACGCTGACATCGGCCACGGTCGCCGCATCGCCCGACACTCTCTTTGTCGGCGTGAGCTGCTCGGGCCTGACGCGCGACGTCGTCGAGGCCCTCGACGCGGCCGGGCGCCGCGGCTGCAAGCGCGTCGTCATCACCAGCGATCGCGACAGCCCCGTCACGCAGGTTGCCGATATCGTGCTGATCTCGGCTGTCCGCGGATCCCCGATCGTCCACCAGGATCTCGGCACCAAGACGTCTCAGCTGGCGATCATCGAGATGATCTGCGTGGCACTGGCGCTCCAGCATCCCGAGCGCCAGCACCTGGTCCACGACAAGGCCCTTTTCGATGCCGAGATTGCGAAGAAAAGGATCAAGACATAGCTCCATTTGCCGGAAAACCGAAAATCAGCGGCGTCATCCATGGATGACGGCAGGCAAATCGAGCCCTGTCCTCGCCGCTGAGTTTCCAGAAGAACAAATCGACGCTGAAAACTGCTTCTTCAATTTTTGAAGCACCGAGGGTTTTGCCTGATCTTCGCAGAAACGACAGGTGCCCTCGCAGGCCTGAAGTCCGAGTCGCTCAAGACCGGTACAAATATCTCATCTGGGAGAACGCCATGGGAACCTGGAAACGTCGAATGGCCGCTTTCGCCGGCGCCTTCGCACTGTATGCGGTGACGCCCGCGCAGGCGGAAACGATCACGATCGCGACCGTCAACAACTCCGACATGATCATCATGCAGAAGCTTGCGCCCAAATGGGAGCAGGCGACAGGAAACAAGATAAACTGGTCCGTCCTCGAGGAAAACGTGCTGAGACAGCGCGTGACCACCGACATCTCCACGAAATCGGGACAGTATGACATCATCACCATCGGCGCCTACGAGACGCCGATCTGGGGCAAGCTGGGCTGGCTCGTCCAGCTCGACGACCTCGGCGACGACTATGGCTACGCCGACTTGCTGGGCCCGGTGAAGAGCGGGCTTTCCTATGACGGCCATCTCTACGCCGTGCCGTTCTACGCCGAAAGCTCGATGACGTTCTATCGAAAGGACCTGTTCGAGAAGGCGGGGCTGACCATGCCGGATCAGCCCAGCTGGGATCAGATCCGCGACATGGCGGTCAAGCTCACCGACAGGCCGAAGGAGCAATACGGCATCTGCCTGCGCGGCAAGCCGGGCTGGGGCGAGAACATGGCGTTCGTGTCGACGCTGGTGAACACCTATGGCGGCGCCTGGTTCGACATGGACTGGAAGCCGCTCGTCAACAGCGACCCCTGGAAGAAGGCCATCGGCTTCTATGTCGACCTCCTGAAGGCGGCCGGCCCTCCCGGCGCGACGTCGAACGGTGCCAACGAGAACGCGGCGCTGTACCAGAGCGGACACTGCGCCATCTGGGTCGACGCGACCTCGAATGCCGGCCGGGTCTTCGATCCCAAGCAGAGCCAGGTTTCCGACAAGACCGCCTTTGCCAAGGCGCCGGTGGCCGTCACCCCCAAGGGGGCTGCCTGGGCGTGGTCCTGGGCGCTGGGCATTCCCTCGTCGACCAAGAAGGAGGCCGCGGCCAAGTCCTTCGTGAAATGGGCGACGTCGAAGGAGTATGTGAAGCTGGTGGCCGAGTTCCAGGGATGGGTCGCGGTGCCGCCGGGAACGCGGCAGTCGACCTATGACAGCCCGGAATACCGCAAGGCGGCGCCCTTCGCGGAAGCGTCGCTCAATGCGATCCTGTCGGCCGATCCGGCGCATCCGACCATGAACCCCGTGCCTTACACGGGCGTTCAGTTCGTCGCCATTCCGGAGTTCCAGGCCATCGGCACCACGGTCGGCCAGGCGGTCTCCGCCGCGCTTTCCGGTCAGCAGACGGTCGACAAGGCGCTCGACGGCGCGCAGGACCAGACCCTCCAGACCATGCAGGAGGCTGGCTACATCAAGTGACCGAACGCGCGTCGCCGCCGTGCCTCCATCGCGATCCGATCGGCTTCATCATGAGCTGATCGGATCGGGCCAGCCCGCCGGGAGCATCCCATCGCCCGTGTGTCCTGAACACTCGGGGGAAGGTCGTGCCCCGGCGGGAGGCTGCGGCGGATGCCGCGCCGGCGAGCGTGAGGGCAGCAGGATCGAGGCCAGGTTCCCCAGGGGGAGCCCGGGCTTGTCGGCTCCTCCGGCGCCGCTTCCAGATTCATCCGAAGCCGGCGTGAGGCCTCTCGGCTCGACGCCCGCGTCGGATTCGGCCGGCAGCACGGTCCCGGCCCCTCAGTCGAAGAAGGCGATGGTGCGAAATTCGATGCTTTCGCGCGGCGGCGTCCCGGGCGGCGTGATGGGATTTTCGAAGCCGGTATGCGGCGCGAAGCGGGCGACGGCTTCGTCCGCGTCCCAGCATTTGATCAGGATGGTTTCGTCGACGCCGAGATCCGGGATGTAGTACCAGCGCTGCGCGGGATCATGCGCGAGCGCGTAGGTCTCGCCGCGGCGGTGCGGGAAGATGAGCTCGGACGGGAGGAGATCGGCAAGGTCGATGCTGCCGGCATCGGCCAGCGCCAGCGGCCAGTCCCGCGCGGCATGCCGGACCGGACGCCAGACATTGACGATGGCGGCGCGGCGCGAAAGCAGCGCCTCGGCCGCGTCGCCCATGATATCGCGCACGCGTTGCGGGCCGGAGCGCACGGTCTGGTCGGCATGCGCGCGGGCGACGGGCTGGCGCGGCGCATCGGGCGAGCGGTCGGGCTTGCCCGTCCTGCGCCGCAAGGTGTGGTTGAACACGACGACGCGCGCTGCGCCGGTGGCCGCCTTGACGATCTCCGCGGTCTCGGGATGGCCCAGTGCCAGGGTCTGCGCCTCGTCCCAGAAATCACGGACCGCCGTGCGATGCGGCACCACCGCGAAGCCTTCCACGTCCAGGGACAGCCGGTGCGCGATGGGGCGGGCATTGGCGATCGGCACCGTGTGCGCCCTGGTCACCACGTTGGTGGCGGGGACGCCCGCGGGCGGCTCGAACGCGTAGGAATAGAGTCTCTCGCTTCCGCGCTCGGTGAAGCCGAGGCTGGCGGAAATCGTTTCGAGCGGATGAGGCGCGCGCGAGGCTGCCAGGGGTGAAGCCATGAAAACCATCCTCCAATGTCTGAGCGGGGATGCGGCCAAGCGCTCGCGCCCGCCCATGTCCGGGCTCAGAAGGTCTCGACCCAGGGTCGAAGCTCGACCTCCCAGGTCCAGGCGCTGCGCGGCTGGCGCAGCACGCTGAGATAGGTCTGCGCGATCGCATCGGGATCGAGCGTGCTGTCCGGATGCGCCACCGGATCGGGGCGAACGGAGCTGCGCACGGCGCCGTCGATGACGAAATGCGCCACATGGATGCCTTGGGGCCCCAATTCACGTGCCGCGCTCTGCGCCAGGCCGCGCAGGCCGAACTTGCCGATGGCGAAGCTGGAGGAAAGCGCAAAACCCTTCACGCTGGCGGTGGCGCCGGTCAGGAGGATGGCGCCGTGCCTGTTCGGCAGCATGCGCCTCGCCGCCTGCTGCACCGCGAGGAAGCCGCCGAAGGCCGAGACCTCGATGGCGCCTCGGACCTCGAGCGGATCGAGATCGACGATGGCGCCGCGCACGCGGGCGCTGGCATTGTAGAGGACGAGATCGGGCGGCCCCAGGCTGGCGTCGACATCGGCGAACAGCCGCGCCACGCTGTCGGGGGCCGCGGCGTCGGCCGCGAAAGTCTTTCCGCCGATTTCGGCCGCAAGCGCGTCGAGCTTGGCGACATTGCGCGCCGCCAACGCGACCTTGACACCGGCGCCTGCCAGCGCCCGCGCGACGGCGGCGCTGATGCCGGGGCCGGCGCCGACGATGAGCGCGGTCGTATAGGGAATGCCGCTCACGACTGCCGCCCCGCTGCCTGCCATCGACACGCAGCGTGATCGGGACGCCGATCGTGCCACAACCCGCCGGCGGACGGATGGCGCCGGGCAACAAGCGCGGTGCGCGTCTCGACTTCTGACATGATGACCTCTTCGTACCGTCCACGCCGTCGCGGCCGGATCGGGTCGACGCAGGGCGCGCCGGCTCGGATCGCGATCAACCGCGCATGTGAGGGCTATGTTATACTAAATCCATAGACAGTAACAATTATCACGCCTTCTTGATGATCGATGTTGGCAGGCCCTGCCGTCTCCGCAATCGCCGGAGGTTGGCTTGAACGCCTGGCCTTCCGCTCGGTGGCGACGAGTTCGACATCATCGAGCAGGCGCCCCGGCGAGGCCTTCACCCTTGCCCGGCGCCGATCTCGGTGATCGCGGGAGGCGCGCGTCACCGGGCCGGTTCGCCCGATCGGCAGTGCGCCTGCCGACAGCGCACGGGCTATTGGCGCCGGCGGCGACAGGCCCAGACTGAAACCCTCGGAGACACCAGCGGGCACCACGGCCCTGCCCTCCGGAGTTGTCGTTTCTACGGTCGAGCCTCAATATAGTATATTTTATCTATATACTTACTTTATCAA
Organism: Labrys wisconsinensis; assembly: GCF_030814995.1. Taxonomy (GTDB): domain Bacteria; phylum Pseudomonadota; class Alphaproteobacteria; order Rhizobiales; family Labraceae; genus Labrys; species Labrys wisconsinensis. The sequence goes on from NZ_JAUSVX010000033.1 coordinate 7,241, forward strand.
TTCGCTACCATGGCCGCCGGGTCCATTGTCACACCGCCGCCGCGAGGACTGCCACGCGCATGCGCGGCGCGGCAAGGACCGAGGCTCGTGCGTCGCCTTGCCGCCGCGCATCGCAGAAGGAGGATGTCATGCCCGAAGGCCTGGTCGATGTTTCAGGAAGAGACGAGATCTCCCGGCTGCGGCCGCCTGCCGAAGCCGCCCTCCCCGCGGATGTGCGCGCGCTCGCCGAGGCCAATCATCGGGAAAACTGGATTCGCGCCCTCTCCGTGAACCCCGACACGGCGCGCCGCTTCGCCGCCTATTTCGGCGGCCTCTTCGATCCGAAGGCCGGACGATTGCCGATCCGCGAGCGCGAGCTCATCGCGGTCGTCGTCTCCTCGGCCAACGGCTGCGGCCTGTGCGAGATTCACCACACGCTGGCGCTCGGCGATGCCCTGGGCGACGCCGCCAAGGCGCGCCGCATCGCCCTCGACCACCATCTCGCGCCACTGACCCCGCGCGAGCATGCGCTCGTCGATTTCGCCGCCAAGGTGACGACCGCCCCGAAGTCCATCGGCCCGGGCGACTTCGACCGGCTGCGCAGCGTCGGCCTCGACGATGCGGACATTCTCGAGGCGATCGAGACGAGCGCCTGGTTCAATCACACCAACCGCATCTTCATCTCGCTCGGCGTCGTCCCCGACGACAAGTACTTTGCCGGCTAACTCAGCCCTTCACAGCCGAACCCAGGAGACGCCGATGTCCGGCCTTGCCGTCGCGGACGCGAATGTCACCCTTCTCGACGCGGCCGCCGAGCCGCTCTCACGCCTCGGCGTGCCGGAGGAAGCCGGTCTTCCCGCGCATGTGAGAGCGATCTACGCCAAGTTCCGCAGCCATGACGGCTTCATTCCCAACTGGCTCGCAGCCCTGTCGATCAACCCCGACACGGCTTATCGGCTGGTGACCTTCTACGAGCATCTGTTCGACCCGAAGCGCAGCCACCTGACAGCCGCGGAACGCGAGTTGATCGCCGTCGTCACCTCCGCGAGCAATCATTGCAGCTACTGCGTGCTCAATCACACGCAGGCCCTCGCCGCCGCGACCGGCGACCGTCCGCGCGCCCAGCGCATCGGCCTCGGCTACCACCATGTCCACCTCTCGCCACGCGAGCTGGCGCTGGCGGAGACGGTCGACAAGCTCGCCTCGAGCCCGACCGCGGTCGGCGACGCCGACTTCACCCGCCTGCGCGCGCTCGGCTTCAACGACCAGGCCATCACGGAGATCCTCGAAGTGTCGGCCTTCTTCAGCTACGCCAACCGATTGACCATCGCCCTCAACGTCGTGCCGGACCGGCAATTCTTCACCGCCTGACCGGGCCCGAACAGAGCGAGGCAAGTTCCGTGAACGAAATAGCACGCGACCTCAGGAGCGCCGCCGCCATCCCGGCGGAGGCCTCCGACCGGACCATTCTCAACAACGACCTGCTCGCCAGGATCGGCGCCCGGGCGGCGGACTACGATCGGCAGAACCGGTTCTTCCACGAAGATCTCGAGGACCTCAGGCAGGCCGGCTATCTCGGTGGCGTCCTGCCGCAGGCCTTCGGCGGGCGGGACCTGTCGCTGCTCGAGATCCTGCGCGAGCAGGCGCGGCTCGCCTATCATGCCCCCTCAACCGCGCTCGCCATCAACATGCACCTCTACTGGATCGGCGTGGCGGCCCGGCTCTGGCGCCGCGGCGATCACTCTGCCAACTGGATCCTGGAGGAGGTCGCACGCGGCCGGATCTTCGCGGCCGGCCATGGCGAGCCCGGCAACGATCTGGGGCTCGCCGGCTCCTCGGTCGTGGCCGAGCCGCTGCCCGGCGGCGCCTACCGCTTCACCGGGCGCAAGGTCTTCACCTCGCTGTCGCCGGTCTGGGACTGGCTCGGCATCCACGGCCTCGACGCCACCGATCCGGCGAGCCCGAAGGTCGTCCACGCCTTCATCCGCCGCGACGCGCCGGGCTACCGCATCGTCGAGACCTGGGACGCGCTCGGCGTGCGGGCCACCGGCAGCAACGACACGGTCCTCGACGGCGTCGTGGCCGAAGCGGCTCACGTCTCCCGCGTGCTGCCGGCCGGGCCGCCGAACGATGCCTTCACGGACAGCATCCTGGGCGCGGCCGTCCCGCCGATCGCCGCGGTCTATTACGGCATCGCGCAGCGGGCCTTCGATCTTGCGGTGGAGGGCGCGAAGGCTCGGGTCTCGCCCGCGCTGGAGGGCAGGACCTATGCCCATCACGTGCCCACTCAGCATGCGGTGGCGCAGGCGGCGATCGAGCTCCATTCCATATGGGCCCTGCTCGAGCGCGTGGCCGTCGAGTGGGACGCCGGCATCGATCACGGAGCGGAATGGCCGGCGCGGCTGCTCGCGGCCAAGCAGCATGCGGTGGACGGGGCGCGCCGCGTCGTCGATCTCGCCACGAAGGTCGCGGGCGCCGCCTCGCTGTTCAAGCGGCACGAGCTGGAGCGCCTCTATCGCGACGTCCGCTCGGGGCCGTTCCATCCGCCGAACACCGACGCGACGCTCGACATCATCGGCAAGACCTATCTCGGCGTCGCCTAGCCGGCGCGCCGACGTGGTTCACGAGATGGCCGCGCTCGTGCGGGCGCGGCCATCCGGCGACGGCGGGCGGGCGCCGCCTCCACCATCCGCCGGCCGGGCACGGCTCGCGGCGGCCATGTCCCCGACGGGCCTCCGCCGCCCGCCACCGCGAAGGTTCCGACCCTATGAGCAAGAGGCTGATTTTCAACGGCTTTTCGATGAATGTCGTGTCGCATATCTTCCACGGCATGTGGCGGCATCCCGAGAGCCGGCAGTCCGAGTTCAACGATCTCGACTTCTGGATCGGCCTCGTGAAGCTGTTCGAGCGCGGACGCTTCGACAACCTCTTCATCGCCGACGTGCTCGGGGTCGACCCTGCTTACAAGGGCAGCTGGGACACCTATGTGACCGAGGCGGTGCAGATCCCGGTCAACGATTCCTCGACGCTGGTCGGCGCGCTGATCCACGCGACGGAGAGGATCGGCCTCACCTTCACCAGCTCGATCCTGCAGGACCATCCGTTCAGCTTCGCGCGCCGGGTGTCGACGCTCGACCATCTCAGCAAGGGCCGGATCGGCTGGAACATCGTCACCAGCGTCAGCCACAACGCGGCGCAGAATTTCGGCTTCGACCGCATCGTGCCCCATGACGAGCGCTACCGCTGGGCCGAGGACTATGTCGACGTCGTCTACAAGCTCTGGGAAGGCTCCTGGGACGAGGACGCCGTTCGCGTCGACAGGCGGGCCAACGTCTATGCCGACCCGGACCGGATCCACCGCATCCATCATCGCAGCGAGCGCTACAAGGTGCTCGGACCGCATCTGACCCAGCCCTCGGCCCAGCGCACGCCGGTGCTGTTCCAGGCCGGCTCCTCGCGGGCCGGCCGCGCCTTCGCCGCCCGCCACGCCGAAGGCACCTTCATCGTCAGCCTGAGCCCGGAAGGCGCGCGCAAGCTCGTCGAGGAGGTCGACGCCAAGGTGGAGGCCGCCGGCCGCCGCAAGGGTGATCTCCTCTACATCCAGGGCCTGTCCTTCGTGGTCGGCAGCAGCGAGGCCGAAGCGCGGACGAAGGCCCGCGACCTCGACGACTACATGAGCCTCGACGGCGCCCTCGCCCATATCAGCCGCGACCTCGGCATCGATCTCGGCCTGCTCGATCCCGACCGCCCGGTCGAGGAGCTCGAGATCGAGGGCATCCAGGGCTATATGCGATATTACGAGGAGGCCCATCCCGAGCGGAAGGCGCGGGTGCGCGACCTCGGGCAGGCGCTCGCCCTGAACACCCGCATCGTGGGCACGCCCGAATCGATCGCCGACCAGCTCCAGGTGTGGCGCGATGCCGGCATCGACGGCGTCAACGTCATCTTCCAGACGGCGCCGGGCAGCTTCGCCGACTTCATCGAGCATGTGACGCCGCTCCTGCAGAAGCGCGGCCTCGCCCAGACCGACTATGCACCGGGAAGCCTGCGCGAACGCCTGTTCCCGGGACGCGGGGCGCGGCTCGGCGCCACGCATCCGGCCGCCCGCTATCGCGGCGCCTTCGGCGCCCGAGCCGATCATGCGCTCGAAGCCGACGCGACAACCTAAATAATATACTTGATTCATAGATTAAATATAATAATGATGGATGCCCGCGCCGTTGGAGCCTCGTGGTGAAGCGGCCGTCCAGCAGTGATCGAGCTTCAGCCGAGATCGGCCATTTCCCTCGATCGCCCTTTTCCTTTCCGACCAGGTGAGCCCATGCCACGCCCCCTCGATCCCAGGCGGTTTCCCGATTTCTCCGACAAGCGCGTGGTGAACAGCCACATGGACCGGCTCGACACCCATGGCGTGTCGCGTCGCGACTTCCTGGCGCTCGCCTCGGCCGGCGCAGCGGCGAGCGCGGCCGCCATGGCGATGGGGCTGCCCTCCGTCGCCGTCGCCGCGCCGAGTGGCAAGCTCGCCTTCCTGACTGCCTTCTATCGCAACGAATACAACATCATCCTCGACAAGGCCTTTGCCGAGGCGACGGCGGATCTGGGCTTCGGCGGCTATGTCGCGCTCGACGGCAATTTCGACAGCCAGCTGCAGCTCAACCAGTTCGAGCAGCAGACGGCGGCGGGCATCCAGTCGGCCATCTTCAACCTCGCCGACGGCAGCCCGCTGCGGCGCATCGCCAAGGGCGCCCAGGACAACCAGGTCTATGTCGGCAACGTCTGGGATACGCTCGCCTGGTTCACGCCCTTCGAGGCCGGCGACTACTACACGCTCCATGCCGTGCCCGAGGAGTTCGCCGCGCACCGGGCGGTGACGGTCGAATTGCTCAAGGCCGTGACGGAGAGGTTCGGCGGCGGCGACATCATCGGCGTCACCGGCCAGCCCGGCAACTGGACCGACATCGCCCGCAGCGGCGGCCGCGACGACGCCTTCAAGGACTTCCCCAAGACGCGGCTGGTCGACCAGCTTCCGGGCAAGTGGAACCGCGAGGACTCGCTCAAGGCCACGGAGGACCTGCTCAGCCGTCACAAGAACGTCGTCGGCGTCGTGGCCCAGAACGACGACGTCGCCCAGGGCGTGATCGCCGCCCTCAACGCCGCCGGGCTGCGGCCGGGCGAGGACGTCCTCGTCGTGGGAGCCGATGGCACCAGCCTCGGCGCCAAGTCGATCGACAAGGGCACCCAGCTCGCCACCAGCGCCAACAGCCCGGCCTATGCCGCCGCGCTCTTTGCCGCCCGCATCTACGACGTCACCCATGGCTGGCAGCCGCGCGCGCCCGAGCGCCTGCTGAACTGGCGCTCGCTCACCGCCACCAAGGCGAACATCTCAGGCTATCTCGCCCGCTTCGTCGACAACAAGGGCGTCAAGCCCTTCGACTATCGCAAGCTCTCGAAGGTCCTGCATCCCAGCGACTGGGACCCGCAGGCCGACGTCTACCCCATCGACATCGACAAGCACTGGGCGGGCATCCCCAAGCCGGACGGCTGGACCTATCCGAAGGAATACACTGCGGCCAGGGCGAATGGCGAGTTCGAGAGGGTCAAGGCCGAATACGCCGATCACTACAAGATCAAGTTCGAAGGCCCTTCGCCCAACGCCTGACCGCCCCGTCCGGCGGTCCCATCCGCCGGACGCCTCATCCGACGAGAGCCCGATGACGATCCACACCAAGCCCAGCGAAGCGGCAGCCGTTCCGGCGCCGTCCGCGGATCCGCTCTTCAAGGCCAAAGGCCTGACCAAATCCTTCGGCCGGACCGTGGTGCTCGACGATGTCGGCTTCGATGTGCCGCCCAACGCGGTCGTCAGCTTCGTCGGCGAGAACGGCGCCGGCAAGTCGACGCTGTTCAACATCCTCAGCGGCATCGTACCGGCCGATGCCGGAGCGATGCGTCTGCGCGGAGCCGCCTATTGCCCTGGCAGCTATGGCGCCGCGGTGGCGGACGGCGTCTCGCGGGTCTTCCAGGAGCAGTCGCTGATCGCCAACGTTCCCGTCTACGAGAACCTGCTTCTCGGGCAGGAGGCGCGCTTCACCCGGCTGGGCCAGATCCTCGACAGGCCGGCCATGATCGCAGCCGCTGAACGGATCGTCGAGGAAGCCGGCATCGACGTCGACGTGCGGCGGCGCACCGGCTCCTACGACTTCTCCAAGCGCCAGTCGATCGAGATCGCCCGCGCCTGCCTGGCCACCACCCATCTCGGCGGCGTCGAGCGGCCCTTCGTGCTGCTCGACGAGCCCACCTCCGCGCTCGACCGGCGCGACGAGGCGCTGTTCTTCAGGCTGATCGAGAAGATCAAGCGGCGCGGCTCGCTCCTGTTCGTGTCACACCGGCTGACCGAGGTCCTGGCCGTTTCCGACGTCATCTACGTCCTGAAGGACGGCCAGCTCGTCGCGAGGCTCGATCCCTCCACCGCCGACGAGAACACGCTCCACGGCCTGATGGTCGGGCGCGAGCGCGCGGCCGACTACTATCACGAGAAACGCCAGCGCCCGGTCGGACAGGCGCCGATCCTGATCGAGGCCGAGGGCCTGAGCGAGCCCGGTGCCTTCGAGAACGTCTCGTTCACGCTTCGCGCCGGCGAGGTCGTCGGCATCGGCGGGCTGCTCGACTCCGGCAAGAGTGCGCTCGGCAAGGCGGTCGCCGGCGTCGATCCCCCGCGCAGCGGAACGGTGGCGCTGAAGGGCGGCAAGGCGGCGAGGCCGGCGATCGGCCGCTTCGTGCGCCGCGGGCTCGGCTATGTGCCGGCGGAAAGGCTGGTCGACGGCATGATCGCCCCGTTCAGCCTGGCCTGGAACCTGTCGCTGGCCAGCGGCGCCGATCTGTTCTCGACGCGGCTCGGCCTGTGGCGCCGGCGCCGCGAAACCGCCGTCGCCGCGCGCTATGTCAAGGATCTCGCCATCCGCTCCGGCACGCCGAAGGTGCGCTGCGCCCGCCTCTCCGGCGGCAACCAGCAGAAGGTGGTGCTCGCCCGCTGGCTCTGCCGCGCCCCGGACGTGCTGGTGCTCGACAATCCGACCCGGGGCGTCGATGCCGGGGCCAAGGAAGAGATCTACCGGCTGATCCGCGACCTCACCGACCGGGGCGTCGGCATCCTGCTGATCACGGACGAACTGCTCGAGCTGATCGGCCTGTCGCATCGCGTCTTCATCATGCAGCGCGGCCGCGTCGTCACGCAGATCGCGGCACCGGCTGCCGCCAAGCCGACCGAGCGCGAGCTCGTCGCCTGGATGCTGCCGCAGAGCGGCGACCCCGCGAGCCCCGCCCCCCTCTCCCACCAGGCGCAGGACCATCTGCAATGACCGCCTCAGCCGAAGCCACGAGGCCGCGCGCCGCGCGACAGCCCCTCGACCTCAGCGCCGTCGACAAGAGCCTCTGGTTCCCGATCGGCGTGGTGCTGTTCCTGTTCGCGTTCTTCTCGCTCACGACCGACTCCTTTGCCACGCTCAGGAATTTCACCGCCGTCAGCGGCCAGGCGGGCACGCTGCTCATCGCCTGCCTCGGGGGCACCTTCGTCATCCTGATGGGCTCGATCGACCTGTCGGTGGGCGCCGTCGTGCTGCTCGCCGGCGCCGTCTGCGTGACGCTCATCAACGACACGCCGCTCGGCTTTGCCGTGCTCCCGGTCGTCGCGGCGATCGGCGGCGGCCTCGGGCTGGTCAACGGCCTGATCTATACGATCGGCCGGATCCCCTCCTTCATCGTGACGCTCGGCACCCTGTCGGTGTTCAGCGGATTGGCGCTCTCCCTCCTCGACGGGCGCGCCATCCAGTTCGATCTGTCGGGCTTCGAGGTCATCGCCATCGGCCAGCTCGTTCCGCGCCTGCCCAACATCGCGCTCTGCGCGCTGGCGGCCTGGGCCATGGTCGTCTTCATCGCGGGCGGCACCCGCTTCGGCCGATACATGTACCTGATCGGCGGCGGCGAGACCGTGGCGCGCACCGCCGGCATCCCCGTCGTGCGCTACAAGATCTATGCCTTCGTGCTGTCGGGCGCGCTCGCCGGCATCGGCGCGGCGCTGTCGGTCGCCCGGCTCGGCGCGGCCGGTCCCTCGCTCGGCTCGGACCTGTTGCTCAACAGTCTCGCCGCCATCGTCGTGGGCGGCACCTCGTTGTCGGGCGGCGTCGGCGGCCCGCATCGCACGCTGATCGGCGTCCTGATCATCGCCATCCTCGACAACGGCCTCAACCTGCTCGGCGTCTCCCAGTATACGCAGATGGTGGTGAAGGGGCTGGTGGTGATCGCCGCCGTCCTGGTCAGCCGCGACCGCTCGCGCACCGCCGTTGTCAAATAGGTGCGCCATGCCGAAGCGGCTGATCTTCAACGGCTTCTCGATGAACGCCGTCTCGCACGTCTTCCACGGCCTGTGGCGCCGTCCCCAGAGCCTCCAGACGCGCTTCAACGACCTTGACACCTGGGTGGCCCTGGTCAGGCTGCTCGAAAAAGGCAAGTTCGATGCCTTCTTCGTCGCCGACATCCTCGGCGTTGACCCGGCCTACCAGGGGTCCTGGGACACCTATGTGAAGGAGGCGGTGCAGATCCCGATCAACGACTCCGGCGTCCTCGTCGGCGCGCTCATCCAGTCGACGGAGCATCTCGGCCTCACCCTCACCGGCTCCATCCTCCAGGAGCATCCGTTCAACTTCGCCCGCAAGCTCTCGACCCTCGACCATCTCAGCAAGGGCCGGATCGGCTGGAACATCGTCACCAGCGTCAGCCACAACGCGGCGCAGAATTTCGGCTTCGATCGCATCGTGCCGCACGACGAGCGCTACCGCTGGGCCGAGGAATATGTCGACGTCGTCTACAAGCTCTGGGAAGGCTCCTGGGACGACGATGCGGTGATCGACGACAAGGCGGGCAATCTCTACGCCGACCCCGCCAGGATCCACCGCATCCATCACCATGGCCAGCGCTACAGGGTGCTCGGCCCGCATCTCTCGCAGCCCTCGCGCCAGCGAACGCCGGTGCTGTTCCAGGCCGGCTCATCGCGCGCCGGCCGGGCCTTCGCGGCACGGCACGCCGAGGGGACCTTCATCGCAGCCGTCAACCCGGAGGGCGCCCGGCGCCAGATCGAGGAGACGCGGGCGCTGGTCCGTGCCGCCGGACGCGACGACGGCGACCTTCTGTTCGTGCAGGGCCTGTCCTTCGTCGTCGGCGGCAGCGAAGCGGAAGCGCAGGGCAAGGCGCGCGACCTCGCGCAGGACATCAGCGTCGACGGGCTGCTCGCCCATATCAGCCGCGACCTCGGCATCGACCTCGGCCTGCTCGATCCCGACCGGCCGGTGGCGGAGCTGGAGATCGAGGGCGTGCAGGGCATCGTCCGCGCCTTCGAGGAAGGCAATCCCGGCAAGCGCGCGACCGTCGCCGATCTCGGCCGCGCCTATTCGCTGAGCAGCCAGGTCGTCGGCACGCCCGAGACGATCGCCGACCGGCTGGCGGAGTGGCAGGCGGCGGGCATCGACGGCGTCAATCTCATCTATCACACCACGCCGGGGTCCTTCGCCGACTTCATCGAAGCGGTCATGCCGGTGCTGCGCAAGCGCGGCCTCGCCCAGGCCGACTATGCCGAGGGGAGCTTTCGCGAGCGTCTCTTCCCGGGCCGCCCCGCCCGCCTCATCGACCGCCATCCGGCCGCCCGCTATCGCGGCGCCTTCCGCGGCCGCGAGGCGCGCAGCCTTCCGGCGGCGTGATCCGCCGGAGGTCCCCGATCGAGACAAGGAGAGACGCGATGGCCAGACCTCGTCAGCTCAAGCTCGGCGCCTTCCTGATGGCGCCCGGCCACCACGTCGCGGCGTGGCGCCACCCCGGAGCGCAGGCCGATCTCGGCGCCGACTTCCGCGGCTATGCCGCGATCGCCCGGCAGGCCGAGGCGGCGAAGCTCGACCTGCTGTTCGTCGACGACGTCCTGGCCGTGAAGGATACCAGGCCGGCGACCGGCAAGAGGTCCGCCCGCTCGGCCTTCTTCGAGCCGCTCACCCTGATGGCTGGGCTCGCGGCCGTCACCGAGCGCATCGGTCTCACCGCCACCGTGTCCACGACCTTCCACGAGCCCTACAACCTGGCGCGCAAGTTTGCGTCCCTCGACCTGATCAGCGCAGGCAGGGCCGCATGGAACCTCGTCACCTCCAATACCGAGGCGGAGGCGCAGAACTTCAGCGACCTGCCGCATCTGCGCCATGCCGACCGCTACCAGAGGGCGGAAGAGTTCATCGATGTCGTCATCGGCCTGTGGAACAGCTTCGACGACGACGCCTTCGCCCACGACAGGACCTCGGGCGTCTATTACGACCCGGCCAAGCTGCATGTTCTCGCCCATCGCGGCCGGCATTTTGCGGTCCGCGGCCCGCTGAACGTCCGGCGCTCGCCGCAGGGCCACCCCGTCATCGTCCAGGCGGGCTCTTCCGAGCCCGGCAAGGAGCTCGCCGCCCGCACGGCGGAGATCGTGTTCACCGCCCAGCAGACGCTCGCCGACGCCCAGGCCTTCTACAACGACCTCAAGAGCCGCGTGGCACGCCATGGCCGCGCACCGGACGAGCTTCTCGTCATGCCCGGGATCTTCCCGGTGGTCGGCCGCAGCCGCCAGGAGGCGCAGGACAAGTTCGAGGCGTTGCAGGCGCTGATCGATCCGGCTGTCGGCATCCAGCTCCTGTCGGACATGATCGGCGGCTTCGACCTCAGCGCCTATCCGCCCGACGGTCCGGTGCCGGACCTGCCCGAGACCAATGGCGGCAAGAGCCGGCAGCACCTGCTCTTCGAGCTCGCACGCCGGGACGGCCTCACCATCATCGAGCTTGCGCGGCGCATCGCGGGCGCCCGCGGCCACTGGCAGGTGGTCGGCACGGCGCAGGACATTGCCGACCAGATCGAAGAGCGCTTCACGAAAGGCGGCGCGGACGGCTTCAACATCATGCCGCCGACGCTTCCAGCCGGGCTGACCGACTTCATCGACCTGGTCTTGCCGGAGCTGCGCCGGCGCGGTCTGTTCCGCATCGACTACGAAGGCGCGACGCTGCGCGAGAATCTTGGTCTGCCCCGTCCGACCCGCCGAGGCACGGACCAAGCCCAGGCAGCCGAATAGCGCGACAGAGGCCCCGCAATGCGCAGGCGGCCGATCTCCAATGCGTTCGGCATGAATGCCGTGTCAGGGCCGCGCGAACCTCCGTCGCCAGGCGCTCGGCCCCTTCTCCATGGCGACTGGCTCAGTGCCTTCGCCCTGCCGGGCAGCGATGTCCCCTTCTTCCGGCAGGCCGACGAAACCGCGAGGGCGACGCTGCGGATTCTGGTGCAGGATGTCCGCCGCGGCGACCTCGACGGCCGGCCCCTCGCCTGAGGATCGCGCATCACGGCAGTGGCGGTCGACGCAGGTGCCAGTCCGTCGCCTGCTGATAGGCGTGCACCGCGCGCAGGAGCACGGCCTCGGAGAGATGAGCCCCGACGAGCTGAATGCCGATCGGCCTCCCGTCGCCGGTGAAGCCGCAGGGAAAGGTCACCGACGGGCTGCCGCTGGCATTGATCGGAAAGGTGAAGCGGAAGAGCCTGGAGATCTCGGTCTCGACGATCGCCTCCACCTCCTGCCAGGTCGGGGTGGCGAAGCTGAATACCGGCATCAGCACGGCGTCCACCTCGGCGAAGAGGCGGACGAGCCGTCCCTTGAACCGATCGCGCTCGATCGTGGTGCGGGCATAGTCCACCGGGCTCATGGCGAGGCCGGATTCGAGGCCTGCGGTGAGCCACCGGCCGTAGCGCTGCTTCTGCTCCGGGTAGGTGGCGGCATGGGCGGACGCCAGCTCCGCCATGTGCACCTCCGCCAGATGGGCGCAGAGCGGCTGGTGATCCGGGAACGCCACCGGCCGCAATTCGGCCCCCAGATCCCGCAGCACGGCCGCCGCCGCCTCGAGCAGGCCCGTCGTCTCGGGATCGGCGCCGGCATCGTTGTAGGCGCGGTCGATGCCGATGCGCAGGCCGCGGGCGCCCTCGACGCCGGCGAGGCCACCGAGATAGTCCGGCACCGCGGCGGGCAGGCTGGTCGGATCGGCCGGATCGTCTCCGGCCAGCACGCCCAGCATCGCGGCGGCATCGGCGGCGGAGCGGGCCATGGGCCCGAGCGTATCGTAGGACTCGGCCAGGTTGAAGATGCCGTGCCGGCTGATCCGGCCCCAGGTCGGCTTGACGCCGGTCACTCCGTTGGGGGCGCTGGGGAAACGGATCGAGCCGCCGGTGTCCGAGCCGACGCTGGCAAAGCACAGGCCTGCGGCCGTCGCCACGCCCGAGCCCGAGGAGGAAGCGCCGGTCCACAGGTCGGCGCGCCACGGGTTCACCGGGCGGCCGAACTCGGGATGATGCTCGATGCAGGCGCCTTCCGTCAGGTGCTGCTTGCCGAGGAGCACCGCGCCCGCATCGGCCAGGCGCCGGACCACGGTCGCGTCGTGGTCGGGGCGAAAGCCGCGGTGGATCGGCATGCCGGCGCTCGTCGGAATGCCCTCGGTGAAGCACAGGTCCTTCACCGCCACCGGAATGCCGTGCAGCGGCCCGCGATAGCGCCCGGCCGCGATCTCGGATTCGGCCTGCGCGGCCTGGGCCCGCGCCAGATCGGCGGTCACGGTCCGGTAGCTGTGGAGCCCGCCGTCCAGCCGGCCGATGCGCTCGAGCATGGCCTCGGTCACCGCGACCGGCGACAGCTCCCTCCGCCGGATCCGCTCGGCGGTCTCGGTCAGCGACCGGTAGTGCAAGTCTGACGGCTCAGCGCTCATCGTTCCCCTTCCCTGGACAATGGATCGGCGGGCCTGAATCGGGCCCGGGTGAGAAAGCGGCCCTGTCGCCGCGCCGCGGCCGCGGCAAGTCATTTCGTATGATCGCCTCGGCCAGCAATGTCACATGCACAGCAAAGCGCGACAATGCCAAATAGGCATTGGCCCCTTCTGCACAACCTTCTGTCATCATGCGGCCGTCTTCAGCTTCACCTCGATCGGCTCTGATTACAAAAACGTTTCTATATAAAGACACTCTTGGTAATTTTCCATTCCGTTTGCCTTGCAATTTTATAGAAACGTTTTTATACGATCCGACACACCCTTGGCAAGAGGGGTTGAAAAGAGGGGACGACACATGCGTGCTGGAATGCTGGCGATAACCGGGCTCTTCGCAGCCCTGACGACCATGGCGATCGGCGCGGCGGCCGGGCAGGCGGCGAGCGCTCCGCCTCCGGTGGAGCTGGTCCTGTGGCACCAGGAGACGCCGCCCAACCGGGTGAAGCGCTACCAGGAGATCATCGACCGCTTCAACCAGACGCACCCGACCATCCGGGTGCGCCAGGAGGTGCAGGACTGGAGCACCATCTTCACCGTGGCCCCCGCCGCCATCGGCAGCGGCACGGGCCCGGACATCCTGATGACGATGCCCGAGCTCGCGACCTATGTCCGGGCGACCGGCGCGGTCCAGCCGGTCACCGGACTGGTGAAGCAGCTCGACGGCAAGTACCACTTCCTCCCGGCCGCCACCGATCCCTATTTCGATCAGGGGCAATACTGGGGCGTGCCGCTGTGGGGCATGGTCCAGCTGCTCTGGTATCGCAAGAGCGCCTTCGAGACGGCGGGCATCGCCAGGCCGCCGGCGACCTGGGAGGAGGTGCTGGCCGACGCGGCGAAGCTGACCGGCGGCGAGCGCTACGGCATCACCTTGCCCGCCTCGAAGACGACGGCGACCGACCAGACCTTCTTCTCGTTCCTGAAGACCTACCGCGGCGAGGACCTGTTCGACGCCAAGGGCGAGCCGGCGTTCGACAACCCCAATGCGGTCAAGGCGGTCGACACCTATACCCGGCTGCTGCGCTACGCCGCCCCCGACAGCACCAACTATGCCTGGGGCGAGCCCGAGGCGGCCTTCAACAGCGGCTCCGCCGCCATGCTGGTGGACAAGGGCATCATGCTGAGCGTCTATCTGCGGGACTCCGGCGCCCCCGCCGGCGATCTCGGCTGCGCGCCCATTCCCCAGCCGGCCGAAGGCGGCCAGCCCGGCAGCCACTACGCCTCCAACGCGGCGATGATCCTGACGTCGGATCCGGCCAAGCAGGAAGCCGCCGGCGCGTTCATCACCTATCTCCTGCAGCCGGACGTCTACGGGCCGCTGCTGAACGCGGAGCCGGGCCTGTTCCTGCCCGTGACGCGGGACGGCTTCGGGCTGTCGTCGTGGCTGAGCGAGCCGGCGCTCACGACCTGGCCGGAGTGCACGCGGCTCCTGGCGCAGCAATCCCTGTCCGGCGGCCTCTACGGGTTCACCTCCGGTCGCTACCAGATCAAGATCGGGCCGATCGCCGGCCAGAACATCATCGCGCAGGTCATCCAGAAGGTCGTGATCGACAAGGTGAGCCCCGCCGAGGCGGTCAAATGGGGGCAGGAGCAGATGGAAGCCGCGGTCAAGTAGCCGCCGGACCGGGGCGCGGCCGCGACCGGCCGCGCCTCGCTGCCACCACGCACCCGCACGACCACAGGAATTCCCGCTCGATGACCGCAGCAACCACCGCGCCCGCGCATCTCCAGGGGTGGCGCCGGCGATCCCGGCACGCCTTGCGGCGTGCCTATGCGCCGCTGATCGGCTACGCGCTCCTCGCGCCGCTGGTGCTCTGGATGCTCGTGGTCCTGGTGTATCCCATCGGCAACCTCCTGGCCCTGAGCCTGACCGACACCAGGATCGTCGGCGCGCCGAGCGCCTTCGTCGGCCTCGACAACTACCAGGCGACGCTGCTGTCGGCTCGCTTCTGGAGCGCGGTGCAGCGCTCGATCGTCTGGCTGCTCGGCAATGTCGTCCTCGGCACCGTCGTGGCTTTCGCCGCCGCCCTGCTCCTGCGCCAGAGCTGGCGTCCGGCGCAGCAGGCCCGCGTCTGGATCCTCCTGCCCTGGGTCATTCCGACCGTCGCCGTCGCGGTGATCTGGCAATGGATGCTGAACGCCAATTACGGCGTGATCAACTTCGTGCTGACGGCGCTGGACGTGATCGCCGCCCCGCTGAACGTGTTCGGCAGCAAGGAGCTCACCATGGCGGGCACGATCATCGCCAACACCTGGCACTGGTTCCCGCTGTCGGCGGTCGTCATCTTCGGGGCGATGCAGAACATCCCGCAGGAACTCTACGAGGCCGCCAGGCTCGACGGCGCCAGCGCCTGGGCCCAGTTCCGCTTCATCACCCTCCCGGCCACCGCCAAGACGATGTTCGCCCTCGGCCTGGTGGGCGGGCTGTGGACCCTCAACGTCTTCGACACGATCTATCTCGTCACGCGCGGCGGGCCGGCCGACGCCACGCTGACCCTGCCCGTCCTGATCTACGAGACCGCGTTCAAGGGCCTGCGCATCGGCCAGGCCGCGGCGATGAGCGTCGTCGCGATCGGCCTGCTCGCCGCCCTGGCAACGGCCTATGCCAGGCTCATGGCGCCCAAGGAGTGATGCCGATGACGCTGTCCCATCACCTCTCGCGCTGGCTGGTCTGGCTGGTGCTCGTCGCGGTCGTCGTCGGCCCGATCTACTGGATCGTCGCAGCCTCGTTCAAGGACAACCACGAGATCATCCAGCGCGTGCCGTCGCTGTGGCCGGCACGCATCCATCTCGGCAATTACGACGAGCTGCTCTCCAACACGAATTACCCGACCTATCTCCTCAACAGCCTGATCGTGGCGCTCTGCACCATGGCGGCCACCGCCTGCATCACCATCGCCGCGGGCTATGCGATGTACAGGCTCAAGGTTGCGGGCTCGACCTGGCTGAGCCGCGCCATGCTGCTGATCTACCTGGCGCCGACGACGCTCCTGCTGGTGCCGATCTACTCGCTGCTGGCGTCGATGCGCCTCGTCAACACGCTGGCCGGCCTGGTGATCGTCAATGTCGCCTTCGCCTCGCCCTTCTGCGTCTGGCTGCTGCGGGGCTTCTTCGACGCGATCCCGCGGGCTCTGGACGAGGCGGCGGCCGTCGACGGCGCCGGCCCCCTCACCATCCTGTGGAAGGTCCACCTGCCGCTGCTCGCCCCGGGGCTCGGGACGATCCTGCTCTACGCCTTCGTCTATTCCTGGACGGAGTTCGCCTTCGCCTCCCAGCTCATCGTCAACGACAGCCTCAAGACCCTGCCGATGGGCCTGAACGCCATCATGGGCTCCTACACCATCAACTGGGGCCTGCTGATGGCCGGCGCCTCCCTGACCACGCTGCCGGCCGTGCTGCTGTTCGCCTGCGTCGGCCGCTACTTCGTGCGCGGCCTCACCGCGGGCGCGGTCACGGGCTGAGGCTCGGCCGCGGCCGGTGACCGGGCGAACGACGTCACCGGCCCGGCCTCCCGCAGCGTCACGCGGCGAGCAGGATCCGGCGCGGATCGATCTCGGCGCGGATGAGCCGGAGCTCCTCCGCCGTCGGCTCCGGCGTCACCGGCACGCCGGAGAGGTCGCCGAGGTCGAAGCCGGTCGCAGCCTGCAGCTCGGCCGGCGTGACGCCAGGATGGATCGAGCGCACCGTCATGCGGCCGCCGGCCTTGTCGAAGTCGAACACGCATCGCGGCGTGAGCACGAGCTCCGGCCCACCGCGCTCGATGCCGAGCCGGCGCCGGCCCTCGATGCCGCCGGGATAGCCGACGCCGGAGACATAGTCGACACGCTCGACGAAGTTGCGGGCCTCGTGCGAGGGCATCATCACGTATTCGCGCCCGAACAGGGTCATGTGCTCGGGCTGCAGGATCGGTCCGACCAGCCGCACCCTGGGCTTGCGGTAGGGCCCGACGCAGACGCTGTTGATGTTGCCCTCGCGGTCGACCTGCACCGCGCTGCTGAAGCCGAAGGAGACGTCGCCGCGCTTGAGCACCCAGGGCCCGGGATAGCCGAGCATCTGCGCCTCCGCCGGCAGATCGCGCAGCTCGGCGCTGTGCTCCGAATCCGGCAGCGCCTCGAGATCGCGCAGATCGGGATTGTGATAGCAGCCGGCCAGCAGGATGGTCAGGTTGGGCGCATGCGTGCGCCGCGCCAGCTCCATGGCGACGAGCGGGATGGCGGTGCCGAAGACCGCCGCCGCCGAGCCGGTGAGGAGGCCGGTGAACCCCACCTCCGCATCGGCGAAATCGCGCGCCAGCAGCACGGCGAGGCGTTCGTGCAGGGTTGCAGGCCTGTCGGTCATAGCAGGGAATCCAGATCCTGGAGGGCGGCGAGCCGCTCGGCCCCGAAGAGGTCGAGATAGGCATAGTGGTCGCGCGGGGCATGCACGAAGGTATCGAGATAGGCCGCGAAGGCGCCGGCATCGCCCGAGGCCGCCACGTAGTCGTCCATATGCCGCTCGTCGGCGAGATAGCGGCCGAGCGTCGGCGTCGGATGCGCGCCGAACGGCACCTCGACGATCGCCGTCGTGCGATAGGAGGGGATCTCCACCAGGCGCGCGTGCCGGCGGATGAAGGCCCTGGACACGATCTTCTCGGCCGTGACGATCACCACGTCGCAGCTGCGGGCGACCTGGATGTCGGCGCTCTGCGGAAAGAGCCGCCGGGCCGGGATGACCACGTTGCCCTGCTCGTCGGCGGCGACCGCATGGATCACCGCGACCTTGGCGCCGGCGGCCGGCACGGCATGCATCGGCCGGCCGGTGATCGGGCAGGCCATCGGCCGGATGTCGGGGTTGTACGTCACCACGTCGTTGCCGCCCAGGAACGGCACCGGCCAGAAGGCCAGGCCCTCCTGGTCGGCGCGGAAGCGGTCGAGGCTGACGAGCTCGGGATAGTCCACCACCTCGAGCGCTCCCGCCTCGGCGGCCCGGCGGAAATTGCGCGCCAGCCCGTGCTTCTCCAGCCCGACATAGGAGGTCTCGACGCGTGCCAGGCAGCCGGCGCCGGCCAGCATGTCGACGTCGCAGGAATGTGCCGAGCCGACCACCGTCAGCTCGCGCCGCCGCTGGCGCACCAGTTCGCGCACGAACGCCATCGGCTTCTGGTAGACGGCAAAGCCCCCCAGCGCCAGGCGCGTCCCGTCGGGAACGAGCCCTGCGGCCTCGGCGAGCGTGATCCGTTTCGACGTGAGCGCCGGCATGTCGGGCATCCCATCCCAAAGCTGCACCCGATCCGGCCCAGGCCCGTCGATCTGCGCAATAAAAACGTTTCTATAGAGACGCTATGGAACTTCCCGGACGCTGTCAACGCCTCGGGCGCCGAAAGCCGACAGTCGCGGTCGGTGCATCCCGCAGACGACGCATTGCGCCCCGCGGGCCCGAGGCGATTTCGGCTGACCCGCCACAAAATTTGCTTGCACGCCTTATAGAAACGTTTTTATATGCCGCGGCGAGGGAGATACCCCCACTTCACTCCGGCCATGACTCGACGCCCCCTGGGCGTTCGCGAGCAGGGCACGTGCGCCCTCGCACCAGCGAAGAGGACAGTCGATGCCCGACACCAACCTGAAGCCTGCAACCAACGTCTTCACGGCCGATGCCGTGGCGTCCCGGAAGGGGCCGTCCGAGATCTATTCCGGCGACGTGACGATCAACACGCTGGCGATTGCCGAGAAGCCGGGACTGCTGGTCGTCAACCGGGTCCTGTTCGCGCCGAATTCCCGCACGGTCTGGCACACCCATCCCAATGGCCAGGTGCTGCACTGCATCCTCGGTGTCGGCGAGTTCCAGCGCGAGGGCGAGGAGATCGTCATGCTGATGCCGGGCGACACCGTGCTGATCCAGCCCAACGAACGCCATTGGCATGGCGCCGCGGCCAACCAGGCCTTCGTCCACCTCGCCATCAACGCCGACAACGACCCGGTCTGGCACGAGCCGGTGGTCCGCTAGTGTTGTGCTTCCGACGCTTTGCTCCCGACCATTGTGTCGGAAGCACAACACAAAGCCTTGAACCAACCCGGAACACGAGAGCGTCGGGGGCGCGCAAGCCCCTGCCGCGCCGCCCGTCCGGCGGCCGTCCGCATCGAAGTCCAAGCAAGGCTCATGGGCCAGGGCGGGCGCTCCGGCCCACGGCACCCTGCCGCGTGCCCGCCCCCGGGGCCGGCCGCGGCGCAACATCTGGGAGGCACCATGAAGATCGACGTGACCAGGCCCGAGCTCGGGGCGGCGGCAGCCGCCTTCCTCGCCCGGCCGCACAAGCTCCTGATCGACGGCCAATGGGCCGAGGCGCGCAACGGCGCGACGATCGATGTCGAGGATCCGGCGACGGAGGAGATCATCGCCACCATCCAGGGCGGTGACGAGGCCGACATCGACCGCGCCGTCGCCGCGGCCCGCCGCGCCTTCGAATCCGGCCCCTGGCCGCGGACCAGCGCCGCCGATCGTTCGCGGCTGCTCTGGCGCCTCGCCGACCTTCTGGAGCGGCACGCCGAGGAGCTGGCGGAACTCGAGGCGCTCGACGTCGGCAAGCCGCTGAGCAAGGCCAGGACCGACGACATCCCCGACGCGATCAGCGTCTTCCGCTATTTCTCGGGCGCGCCGACGCGCCTCACCGGCGAGACGATCCCGGTGTCGAGCGCCGGCGACTTCCACGCCTATACGCTGCGCGAGCCGGTCGGCGTGGTCGGGCAGATCATTCCCTGGAACTATCCGCTGATCATGGCCTCCTGGAAGGTCGCCCCAGCCCTCGCGGCGGGCTGCACCATCGTGCTCAAGCCGGCGGAGCAGACGTCCCTCACGGCGCTGCGCCTGGGCGAGCTCGCGCTGGAAGCCGGCGTGCCACCCGGCGTGTTCAACGTGGTCACCGGCCTCGGCGAACGCGCCGGCGCGGCGCTCGCCGCGCACCCGGACGTCGACAAGATCGCCTTCACCGGCTCGACCGCCATCGGCAAGCGCATCGTCCAGGCCGCCATCGGCAACCTGAAACGGGTCTCGCTGGAGCTCGGCGGCAAGTCGCCGGCCATCATCTTCCCCGATGCCGACCTCGACCACGCCATTGCGGGCGCGGCCGACGCCATCTTCTACAACCAGGGCCAGACCTGCACCGCCGGCTCGCGCCTCTTCGCGCACAAGTCGATCTACGACCGGGTGATCGACGGCGTCGCCGGCGCTGCCGGCAGGCTCACGCTCGGCCACGGCCTCGACCCGCGCGTCACCCTCGGCCCGCTGGTGTCGCGCAGGCAGCACCAGCGCGTCGCCGGCTATCTCGAATCCGGTCGCAGCGAGGGCGCTGAGGTCGTCACCGGCGGCCGGGCCGTGGGCCATCGCGGCTATTTCATCGAGCCGACGGTGCTCGCCCGCACCGACCGCACCATGACGGTGGTGCGGGAGGAGATCTTCGGACCCGTGGTCTGCGTCCAGTCCTATGACGACGAGGATCTCGACGCCATCGCCCGCTTCGCCAACGACACGATCTACGGCCTGCGCGCCAGCGTCTGGACCCGGGACCTGCGGGTGGCCCACCTGATGGCCCGCAAGATGAAGGCCGGCGGCATCGGCATCAACTGCCACAACTATGCCGAGCCCTCATGGCCCTTCGGCGGCTTCAAGCAGTCCGGCTGGGGCCGCGAGCTCGGCAAGGATGCGCTCGAGCTCTACACCGAGACCAAGTCGGTCGCCGCCCGGCTCTGAGCCCCTGCCCTGCCGGAGCCGGCCGAGGCCGGCTCCGGTCCCGCGGCGGCGGCGCAGCGCGCCGCACCCCGTCCGATCCCGACAATGGAACGCCCCATGCAGAAGCTGCTCGTGCTCCAGTCCCTCTGGTCGATGGAGGACCTGCAACCCGGCCGCGAGCGCAGCCTGGAGGAGAATGTCCGCCTGATCGCCGAGGCCGGCTTCGACGGCATCGGCGCCGCCTGGACCGAGCCGGACGCCGCCGCCCGGGTCGCCGCGCTCGCCCGCGGCCACGGCCTCGTCGTCGAGGGCGTCGCCTTTCCGCGGGACGTCGACGGCCTGAAGCCCGTGCTCGAGCTCGGCGCGGCGCACGGCCTGCATCATCTCAACATCCAGCCGGACGTCCGCCCGCGGTCGCAGCGCGAGGCGGTCGCCATCCTCGAAGGCTGGCAGCGCCTGGCCGAGCAGGTGGCCTACCCCGTCAACATCGAGACCCACCGCAACAAGCTCACCAACGACCTGCTGGTCCTGCTCGATCTCCTGGATTCTCTGCCGGCCCTGCGGCTCACGGCCGACCTGTCGCACCTGGTGGTGGCGCGCGAGGTGCCGCTGCCCGTGCCCGCCGAGATCGAGGCGCAGATCCGGGCGGTGCTCGACCGCTCCTTCGCCCTGCACGGCCGCGTCTCCACTGCCAGCCAGGTGCAGGTGCCGTTCGGCTTCGCCCAGCATGCGCCCTGGCTGGCGCAATACCGGGACTGGTGGCGCTGGGGCATGCAGAGCTGGCGCGCCCGCGCCGGCACGGACGCGGCGCTGCCCTTCCTGTGCGAGCTCGGTCCGCGCCCCTATGCCCTGAGCGGGGCCGATGGCGGCGAGCTCTCGGACCGATGGGCGGAATCGCGGCAGCTGGCGGCGATCGCCCGCGCTCTCTGGGCGGACCCGGCCTGAGCCGGGGCCGACCGTCGCCGCTATGCCGCAGCCCCCGGCTTGCGGCGATGAAAGCCGGTCACGGCCTGCAGCTGATGGCCGAGGCGAAGGGCGCGGCCCTCCTGCAGCTCGGGCGTCAGGATCTGCAGGCCGATCGGCATGTCCTCGTGATCGAAGCCGATCGGCACGTTCAGGCCCGGCACGCCCGTGGCGCTGGCGAGCGACGTGAACTGCATGTTGGTGGTCAGCACATCGCGGTCGTGGCCGTCGATCTCGACGAAGCCCTGGCCGATGCGCGGCGCGGTATAGGGCAGGGTCGGCGTGAGGATGGCGTCGACCTCGAGGAAGGCCTCGGCGAACCGCTGGCGCAGATGCGCCCGGTATCGCTGCGCCTGGACATAGTCCACTGCGCTGAAGGCGAAGCCCGCCTCGAGCTGGGCGCGCACGTCGGCGCCGTAGTCCCCGCCCCTGTCGCGAAGCCAGCGGGCGTGGATGGCGCTCGG
Source organism: Labrys wisconsinensis (assembly GCF_030814995.1). Lineage (GTDB taxonomy): Bacteria > Pseudomonadota > Alphaproteobacteria > Rhizobiales > Labraceae > Labrys > Labrys wisconsinensis. The sequence goes on from NZ_JAUSVX010000033.1 coordinate 29,211, forward strand.
CTCGGCCGCATCGATGACCACCACCGCATCGACCACCGCGTCGAGATCGGGGATGCGGATCGGCAGGACCGTGGCCCCGAGCGAAGCATAGGTCGCGAGCGCGGCCTTGAAGGCCTCCCGCACGGCCGGCTGGACATTGGAGACGGAGTAGTCGTCGATCCAGCCGACGCGCAGGCCCGCCAGCGGCCGATACAACTCGGCCAGATAGTCGGGAACCCGGGCCGTGGAGGTCTGCAGGTCCCTCACGTCGTTGCCGGCGATGATCCGCAGGACGAGGGCGCAGTCCTCGGCCGACTTGGCCAGCGGACCCGAGGTGTCCAGCGTCCAGGCGAGCGGGTGGACGCCCGCATTGCTGACGCGGCCGATCGACGGGCGGATGCCGCTGACGCCGCTGACCGACGCGGGAATGCGGATCGAACCGCCGGTATCGGTGCCGATCGAGGCGAACACGCTGCGTGTCGCCACTGCAATGCCCGATCCGCCGCTCGAGCCCGACGGGGTCCGCCGCTCGCCCCAGGCGTTGACCGCGGTGCCGTAGTGCGGGTTGATCGTCGTCCCGCCCCAGGCGAATTCGTGCATGTTGTTCTTGCCGACGATGATCGCTCCCGCCCGCTTCAAGGCCGCCGTCAGGCTGGCATCGGCCGGGGCGACGTTGTCGCGCAGGATGGCGCTGCCGGCGGTGGTGCGCTCGCCCGCCATGTCGATATTGTCCTTGAGCGCGATCGGGATGCCCTGGAGGGGTCCGAGGTCGTAGCCGGCGTCGAGCAGCGCCTGCTGGGCCCGGGCCACCTCGAGCGCCCGTTCCGCGAAGACCGCGACATAGGCGTTGAGCGGCGCGGTCGCCGCGATCCGGTCGAGGGAGGCGGAGACGAGCTCGGGAACCGAGACGAGGCGCTGGCGCAGGGCATGGGCGGCCTCGAGGATGCTGCCGTCCAGCACGTCGCCGGGAGTGGTTTTCGAAGGAGCCATGGCCGCCTCTCAGTGTCCGGTCCGCTCGGGCCTGTGCGTGTACGCCGTGACCGGTCCGACCGAGGGATCGACCAGGGTTTCGACGGCGGCACGCAGCCGCTCGGCGGTGCCGAGCCAGCTCACCGCCAGGCCCAGCGTCGCTTCGTCCGCGACCTCCTCCCTCCGGATGCCGTGTCCCCGGATCTGGTCCTCGACGCGACGACGATCGTTCATTGGCTCCGTCCTTCCCGGCTCCGGCCGGCAGTGCGCAGGCCTCTGACGAGGCCGAAACCCTTCTGCAGCGATCCGGCGAGCGTCCCCAGCATCATCGACATCAGGATGACGGCGCCATAGATCGCCGTCACCCAGAACGAGGGGACTTCCGCCAGAAGGAGGATGTTCTGGATGACGCCCAGCAGCAGCACGCCGGTCGCGGCTCCGACGATCCGGCCGCGGCCGCCGTTGAGGTCGATCCCACCGATCACCGAGGCGGCGAACACCGTGAAGATGATGTTGCTGCCCTGGCTCGCGGTCACGGACGCGATGCGCGAGGTCAGCATCAGGCCGGCCAGCGCGGCCAGCAGGCCCGCGACGACAAACAGGCCGAAGATGACGCGGTCGACCTTGACGCCCGCGGCCCGCGCCGCCTCGACATTGCCGCCGATGGCGTAGATCTCGCGGCCGACGACATGGAAGCGCATGAACAGGGCCGCCCCCACGACGACGGCGGCCGCGATCCACACCTCCAGCGGCACGCCGGCCAGAGCGGTGTTGCCGATGAAATTGTAGCTGTCGGGCAGGCTGGTGATGGTCCTGCCGCTCGAGATGCCGAGGGTCAGGCCCTGAAGCAGGATCAGCATGGCGAGCGTGACGATGAAGGCGTTGAGCTTGAGCCTGGCCACCAGGAAGCCGTTGAACAGCCCGACGCCGCCACCCACCGCGAACAGCACGAGGAGGCCGCAGAAGGCATTGAGCTCCAGCCCCGACCCGCCGGCATCGGCCGGCACGACGAGATAGGCCGAGACCATCGGCGCCAGCGACACGATCGACTGGAGCGACAGGTCGAACTTGCCGGCGATGATCAGGAGCGACTCGGCGACGACCAGGATGGCCAGCACGGCCGAGGCGGCGAGCACGTTGATCAGGATGTTGTCCCACGTGAGGAAGGCCGGATTGAGCTGGCTGCCGGCCGCCAGCATCAGCAGGATGACCGGCAGCAGCACCAGCTCGCGCAGCGAGGACAGGCCGAGCGTGCGTCCGGACGCTTCGGCGGCGGGCGCGGCGACGGCCGCGGTCGATTTCAGCGGTTGGTTCATCACTGCGCGCCTTGCATGGCTGAAACGAGATCGCGTTCGGTCCAGGACGAGGAGAGCTCGGCCGCGAGCCGGCCCTTGTTGACGACGAGGATGCGCGAGCACAGGGCGAAGTCGTCCGCGTCCTCGGAGATGACCAGGATGCTGGCGCCGCGCCTGAGGATGGCCGCCATCGACTGGGTGATCGATGCCTTGGCAGCGATGTCGATGCCGGCGGTCGGGTTCTGCAGCACCAGCACGTCCGGGTCGCTGGCAATGCCGCGTGCCATGACGCATTTCTGCTGGTTGCCGCCGCTGAGCTCGCCGATCGGCTGGTCCGGCGAGCTGGCGACGATCTGCCATTGCCGCGCGAGCCGCCGGTAGACCGCGTCGCGATCGCGCTTGAGGAGGATGCCGAGCAGGCCCGGGATCAATGGCCGGGCCAGCCTGCGGGTCGCCGTCATCGTGGCGTTCTCGCTGACGGAGAGCAGCTTGACCATGCCCTGGATGTTGCGGTTCTGCGGAACGTAGCCGACGCCGGCGCGGATGGCGGAGCGCACGTCGCCGAGCCTGTAGCGGCGGCCGGAGACCTCGACCGAGCCGGACGACGGCGCGAGAAGCCCGGCGATCACCGCGCCGATCGCCCCCTTGCCCGAGCCTTCGAGGCCGGCGATGCCGACGCATTCGCCCCGGCCGACGTCGAAGGCGACGTCCTCCAGGACGCCCGGCACCGACAGGCCGCGCACGGACAGGCCGGGCGACGTCCCGGGGCCGCCGTCGGCCCGCTCCGCGCCGGCGCAGGCGCCCCTCGCCTCGCCCGGAGGCGCATGCTCTCCCACCATGGCATGGATCAGCGCCTGCTTCGGCAGGTCGCCGAGCGGCGCCGTCACGATGTGGCGGGCGTCGCGCAGGACGGTGGCGGAGGCGCAGACCCGGTAGACCTCGTCCAGGTGATGCGAGACGAAGACCAGCGTCACGCCACGCTCCTTCAGCCGGTCGATGAAGCCGAACAGGCGTTCGGCGTCGCGGCGGTCGAGCCCGGCCGTCGGCTCGTCGAGGAGGAGGACTCGCGGGTTGCGGGACAGGGCCCGGCAGATCTCCACCACCTTGGTCTGGACGGGATCGAGGCTCTCCACCGGCCGCGCGGCGATGGAGGACAATTCCCAGGGTGCGAGGCGCTCCTCGGCTTCGGCAGCGACCCGGCGCCAGGCGATGGCGCCGAACCGCCTGGGATAGTGCCCCATCATGATGTTCTCGGCGACCGTCAGCGCCGGCACCAGCCGTGAATGCTGATAGACGCAGGCGACGCCGGTCGCGGCCGTCGCAGGCACGCCCATCACCCGCACCTCGCCCTCGTCCGGCGTCTGAAGGCCGGTGAGCAGCGAGATGAGCGTCGACTTGCCGGCGCCGTTGCGGCCCAGCAGCGCGCGGACCTCGCCCTCGGCGATGGTCATGGAGACGTTGACCAGGGCACGGGTCGGTCCAAAGGACTTGGAGACGGCCCGCACCTCGACGATGTCGGCTCCCGGCTGCGCCGCCGGGAGCTCACGGGTCACGATCGCGGTCATGCCCTAGTTCGTCACCTTCTGGTTGCCCCACAGGCCGGGATCGCCGGCATTGGCCTTGGTCACCGTCTCGGGGTTGAGAACGTCGGCCAGATTGCCGCTGGCGTCCACGACGATCTGCGAATCGTGGTCCGTCCTGCCGGGCGCGAAGGTCTTTCCCTCCATCGCTTCCTTCAGGTATTGCAGGCCGTAGCGTGCATAGCCCACCATTGGCTGGGAGATCACCGCGTCGACGGTGCCGGCGCGCACCTGCTCCAGCGCAAAGGGCGAGCCGTCGATGCCCACCACGGCGATATGGCCTTCCTCTCCCACCGGCTTGAGCTTGCCGAGCCGCTTCAGGACGCTGAGGACGCCGGGCAGATAGGCCGAGTCGCTGGCGAGGTAGATCGCGTTGACGTCGGGATCGGTGCTGAGCACGGTCTGGGCTGCATTGGTCGCCGTCTCCTGGACCCACTCGCCGGGCTTCGACACCACCTTGATGCCGGGATATTTGTCCTTCATGCAGGCCTGGAAGCCGGTCGAGCGGTCGAGGCCGACCTGGCTGTTCAGCCGGCCCTGGATCTCCAGCACCCGGCCCTTGCCCTTCAGCGCCTCGCCGAGATAGGCGCAGGAGCGCTCGCCGAGCGTCACCGAGGAGGTGGTGACCGTGATCGCCACCTTGCCGCCGCCCTTGCTCGGCCCGGTGTCGACGGCGACGACCGGCACGCCCTTGGCCTGTGCCCGGTCGAGCGCCACCTTGACCGCCTTGCCGTCGACCGCGACGACCAGGATGCCCTTGACGCCCGCGCCGAGCAGCGTGGTGAAGTCGGTGATCTGCTGGGCCGGGTCGCTCTTGCTGTCGACGGTGGGCAGCATGTTGAAATGGCCCTTCTTCGCCCAGTCCTGGATGAGCTGGCTGAAGATCACCGTGTAGGGATTGGAAAGCTCGGTCGAGGAAAAGGCGATCTTGGGTGCATCCTGCGCCACGGCGCTCGCGCCGGAGCCGGCGGCCAGGGCCGCCGCGGCGAGCGTCGCCAGAAGCGCGCGGCGCGGGGTCGATGATGATGTCATGGTGTTCTCCTCTGTGGTTTTCTTGCCTGTGCGGCGGCATCGGGATGCCGGCCGCGCCGTCGGCTGCCCGGGAGCCGTTGCCGACCGCGGACATACCGAGCGTTCCTTGTCGGAGCCAGATAATGGCATATAAAAACGTTTTTGAGAAACGTTTTTATTGAATGTTGGCCTATATGCCAAGGCCATCCCCGGAGCTCCAGTCGGCGGCCGCCGCGTGCATCATTGCCTGCGATAGGACTTGCCGATGGCGGCGGGCGGCCGGGCCCTCCCGACCAGGCCCGCGACCAGGACGATGGTGGCGAGATAGGGCGCCATGGCCAGGAACTCCGAGGGGATGGGCGTCTTCAGGATCGCGAGCTTCTGCTGCAGGGAATCGGCACAGCCGAAGATCAGGGCCGCGAACAGCACGCCGAGCGGCCGCCAGCGCCCGAAGATCATGGCGGCAAGGCCGATGAAGCCGAGGCCGCCGGTCATGCCGCTGTCGAAGCGCCCCACCGATCCGAGCGTGAACCACGCCCCGCCGAAGCCGGCGACCATGCCGGCGAGCGCGACGTTCAGATATTGCGTGCGATGGACGTCGATGCCGAGCGTGTCCGCGGCCCGGGGGTGCTCGCCGACCGAGCGGGCCCGCAGGCCGTGGCGCGTCCGGAAGAGATAGTAGCTCGAGGCGGCGACGATCAGCAGCGTGCCGTGGACGAAGAGGGTCTGCTGGACCAGCACCGGGCCGATGACCGGCAGATCGCCGAGCAGCGGCACGTCGATGGCGCGGAACACCGGCGCATTGTTGAGGGCGCGGTGCTGCGAGAACACCTGGCTGGAGACGTAGGACGTCGCCCCGAGCACGAAGATGTTGACGACCACGCCGGCGATGATCTGGTCGACCCGGCAGGCCACGACCAGGGCGGCGAGGACGAGGCCGAGCGCGGCGCCGGCGGCGATGGCGGCGACCAGGCCGAGGGGGCCGCCGAGCAGCGAGCCGACCAGGGCGCCCGCGAAGGCGCCGGCGAGGAGCATGCCCTCGACGGCGATGTTCATCACCGCGACGCGTTCCGACAGCAGGCCGGCGATGCCGGCGAGCGCGATCGGCACGGCATGCACCACGCTCGCCTGCAGGAGCCCGGTCAGGGAGAAGGACTTGCCCGCCGTCGCCCAGACCATGAAGGCGGCGACCACGAGAGCCATGCTCGCGCCGAGGACGAGGCTGCGCCTCCTGCGAAAGCCGTGCAGCATCTGCCAGGCGCCGAGGACCGCCAGGACGATCGCCACGCCGTAGCAGACGAGATCGGCGGGGACGGCGAGGTCCGGCAGCCCGAGCGGATCGTTCGGGCGCGACAGCCGGAAGACGGACGGACCCTGGCCGGCGCTGCCGAGACCGAAGACCGCGGCGGTGAGCAGTCCGCTGGCGAGCAGACCCGGCCCGAGCAGCGACGGGAGAGGCCCGGCCACGGCAGCCGGCCTGGTCGCGACGTCGCCGGCGGGCGACACGGGAAGCCTCATGGAACCGCTCCGTTCCTGTCGATCGGGTGACGCGCGGCCGCCACCGGCGGCCTCGGGCGGGCTGGGAAAGCCCATCCAAGGGCGGTGCGCACGATCACCGGCGCGGCGATGAAGGCGACGATCAGCGCCTGGATGATGGCGACGAGGTCGACGCTGACGCCGGCGCTCACCTGCATCTGCCGGCCGCCGGCTTCCAGGGCGCCGAAGAGCAGGCCCGCGAGGAGGACGCCGACGGGGTGGCTGCGCCCGAGCAGCGCCACCGCGATGGCGGTGAAGCCGAGATTGGAGGAGAAGGCCGGCGTCGCCCGGCCGAGGACGCCGAGGATCTGGTTCGCGCCGGCAAGCCCGGCCAGCGCTCCCGCCAGGGTCATGGCCGCGACGATCGCGGCGCCGGTGCGGATGCCGGCATAGTGCGCGGCGGACGGGCTGGCGCCGGCGGCCCGGAACTCGAAGCCGAGCTTGGTCCGGAACAGCAGCCAGGACATCAGGACGACCATGGCGAGCGCCAGGAGCACGCCGGCATGGACGCGCAGATTGGGGTCGAGCCAGGCGAGCAGCCGCGGCAGCTCCGCGCTCGGCGCGATGGACTGCGACACCGGGTCGGAGCGGCCCGGGCTCCGGAACAGGCCGCTGCGCAGGAGATAGTCGACCAGGCGCAGCGCGACGAAGTTGAGCATGATGGTCGAGATGACCTCGTGCGCGCCGGTGGCGGCGCGCAGCCAGCCGGCGACTCCGCCCCACAGGCCGCCCGCCGCCATGGCCGCCGCCAGGGCCAGGGGCAGATGGATCCAGGCCGGCAGGCCGGCGGCGGCGAAGCCGACCAGGACCGCGGCCATGCCGCCGACCAGCATCTGGCCTTCCGCGCCGATGTTGAACAGGCCGGCGCGGAAGCCGAGGGCGATGCCGAGGCCGGCGAGGGTCAGCGGCGCCGCGGCGGTCAGCGTCTCGGAGAGGGCGCCGACTGACCCGACCGACCCGGCCGCCAGGGCGGCCAGAGCCCGGCCCGTCGTCGGCAGGTCGACGCCGGTCGCGAGCATGCCGATCGCGCCCAGCGCCAGTGCAGCCAGGATGGCGACGAGCGGCACGAGCACGAGGCTCTCCACCTCGTCGCGCGACGGGGCGGCACGCCGGCCGCGCGCATCCGCAGGCTCCTGTCTCCGGTCGATCGTGCTCATGCGCCCGCTCCCGCCATGGCCAGGCCGATATTGCCGATATCGGCGGCCCCGTCCTGGAACTCGCCGGCGACGCGCCCGCGGAACATCACCAGGATCCGGTCTGCGAGGCCCAGGATCTCGTCCAGCTCGGTCGAGACGACGATCAGGCCGCGTCCCCGGCTGCGCGCCTCCATGAACCGCTCGTGGATATATTCGATCGAGCCGACATCGACGCCGCGCGTCGGCTGCGAGGCCACGATCAGGGCGACGTCCCGCGACAATTCCCGCCCGATCACCAGCTTCTGCTGATTGCCCCCCGACAATTGCCCGATGGGGTTGAGGGGGGATCTGGCGCGGACGTCGTAGTCCCGGATGAGACGGGCGGTCGAGCGATAGACCTCTCCCCAGCGCAGGCGGATGCCGGAGGCGTGGCGCGGCTCGTAATAGGTGTTCAGCGCCACGTTCTCGCCGAGGTCGAAGGTTCCGATGATACCGGAGCGCAGCCGGTCCTCCGGCACATGGGCGATGCCGAGCCTGTGGCAGTCACGGGCCGAGGCATGCGTGATATCCCTGCCCTGCAGCCTGATTCGCCCCGAGACGGCGCGCCGCATTCCGGTCAGCGCCTCGACCAGCTCGCTCTGGCCGTTGCCATGGATGCCGGCGATGCCGACGCATTCGCCGGCATGGACGCTGAACGTCACGCCGCCGACGGCCCTTTCGCCGCGCTCGTCGGCGACCTGCAGGTCCTCGACCTCCAGGATCGGCGCGCCCCGCTCCAGCGGCGGCCTGTCGACGGCGAAACGGACCGGCCGGCCGACCATGAGCCGGGCGAGCTCGGCGGCGGTCGCGGTCTTCGGGTCGCAGGTGCCGACCACCCGGCCGGCCCGCAGCACGCTGATCCGGTCCGCCACCGCCAGCACTTCCTGCAGCTTGTGGGTGATGAAGACGATTGCCTTGCCCGCGTCCCTGAGCTCGCGCACGATGGCGAAGAATTCCGTCACCTCCTGCGGCGTCAGCACGGCGGTCGGCTCGTCGAACACGATCGCCTCGGCCGCGCGGAAGAGCACCTTGAGGATCTCGACCCGCTGCTGCAGGCCGACCGGCATGCCCTCGATCGTCGCGTCGGGATCGACATCGAGGCCGTACCGGGCGCTGATCGAGCGCACCTGGCGGCGGGCGGCGTCGAGGTCGAGCCGGTCCAGGGCCGCCGTCGGCTCGACGCCGAGGACGACGTTCTCCGCCACCGTGAAGACCGGCACCAGCATGAAATGCTGGTGCACCATGCCGATGCCGGCCCGGATGGCGTCGCCGGCGCCGGCGAACTGCACCGCCTTGCCGTCGAGGAGGATGCTGCCTTCGTCCGGGCGGTAGAGGCCGCTCAGCACGTTCATCAGCGTGCTCTTGCCGGCGCCGTTCTCGCCGAGCAGAGCCAGCACTTCGCCGGGCCGGATCGTCAGGTCGACGTCGGAGACGGCGGCGACCGCTCCGAAACGCTTGGTGATGCCGCGCAGCTCGATTTGCATGTCCGCTTCCACATCGTCCTGTCCCCGCCGCGCCCAGCCGGGCATGGCGGGGGGCGGCGTCCGGGGTCGGAGATCGCCGCCGGTTCAGCGGACCGACACCGCGCCGCTGACGATGTCGGCCTGGAGGGCCGCGAGCTCGGCCTTCAGCGCGGCCGGAACCGCATCGTCGAAGGCGTGGAACGGGGCGAGCCCGACCCCGCCGTTCTCGAGGGTGCCGAGCACCTTGCCGCCGGAGAAGGAGCCGTCGAGGCTCGCCTTGACCGCGTCGAAGACGGTCACGTCCATGCGCTTCATCACCGAGGTGAGATAGACATGGCCCTTCTCGGGATTCGTCAGGGCATTGTCGGCGTCGACACCGATGATCTTCAGCTTGTCGCCGCCGAGCTCGTCGGCAAGCGCCGCCGACCCGAGGCCCACCGCGCCCGCCACGGGCATGACGATGTCCGCCCCTTCGTCATAGAGGTTCTGCGCGAAGGAGCGCCCGTCGTCGAGCGACTTGAAATTGTTGGTGAACAGCCCTTCCCTCGTCCCGACGTCCCAGCCCAGCACCCTGACCTTCGCTCCCTTCCTGGCGTTGTAATAGGCCGCGCCGCGCGCGAAGCCGTCCATGAACAGCACAATGGGCGGAATGTTCATGCCGCCGAAGGTGCCGATGACCCCCGACTTGCTCATCCCCGCCGCGAGATAGCCGGCCAGGAAGGCCGCCTGGTCCGCGGCGAAGACCTCGCCGAGGACATTCGGGATGACGGGGTCGTAGGAGAAGTCGACGATCGAGAACTTCGCGGCCGGATTGGCGGCGGCGATCTTGGCGGTGGCCTCGCCCAGCTTGAAGCCGACGGTGACGATCAGGTCGCATTTCTGCTGGACGAGGGCGTTGATGTTCGGCTCGTAATCCGTCTCCGATACCGATTCGAGGTAGCGGCCGGCGATGCCGAGCTTGTCCCGGGCGTCCCGGATCCCCTTCCACGACGTCTCGTTGAAGCCGCGATCGTTGATGCCCGCGGTGTCGGTGACCTGGCAGGCCGTGAAGGCGTGGGCGGGCGCCGCCGCGCCGGCGGCAACGAGGCACGCGGCAAGGGCGATCGTGGCGGTCTGATGGGCGAGCTTCATGGCTGGGGTTTCCCGTGCTGGATCGTTGCTGACGCGGGTGCGCCGGCACTGCGCCCCGCCGACCGTTCTTCGGCCTTCGCGCCGCGGCCGGCAGCGATGCCATCGCTCGCGTCGGTCGCCTTCGGGCGCACCTGGATAATTCTGTTATTAAAAACGTTTCTGAAAACGTTTTTATATGCGTATCGAACTAAAATCCCGATGTCAAGCGCATCGCGGCGAAGGTCATGGTGAAAGTGGCGGCCGCTCCATCGGCGGAAGCGCCGTCAGGGCGTGCGCGGCGGGCGGGTGGTGCCCCGGACGACGAGGTTGGTCGGAAAGATCTCCGCGGACGGGGCGCCGGCTCCGCCGCGGATCCGGTTCATCAGCATCCTGGCCGCGGCGGTGCCCATCTCGCGCTTGCGCAGATGGATCGTGGTCAGGTTGATCTGCTTGAGCCCGGCGAGCGTGATGTCGTCGAGGCCGATGACGGAAAGGTCGCGCGGCACCTTGCACTTCAGCGCGGAAGCCGCCTCGATGATCCCCAGGCTGTTCATGTCGCTGCCGCCGAGCACGGCGGTGGGCGGGCGCTCCATGCCGAGGAAATACCGGCCGGCGTCCAGGCCCGTTGCGAAGGTGTAGTCGCCGGCGAAAACCAGGCCGGGGTCCCGATCGAGGCCGAGGGCTCGCGCCTCGCCCCGATAGGTCTCGAGCCGCTCCCTGGCCGAGCTGGAATCGGCCGGACCGCGGACGAACCCGATCCGGCGGTGGCCGAGCTCGTGCAGGTGGCGCAGCGCCTCGGCGATGCCGCTGACATTGTCGGAGCCGACATAGTCGTCCGCATGGTCCTCGCTGCGGCGCTGCACCAGCACGAAGGGCGTGCCCTTGTCCAGCACCTGTCGGACGGCCGGAGAGGAGCAGTGCTGCGAGATCAGCACCATGCCGTCGACCTGCCGGTCCAGGAGCGTGCGCATGTGCCAGAGCTGGCGCTCCTCGTCCCCATCGGTGTTGCACAGGAAGATCGAGCATTTCTCCTCGATCGCCACGTCCTCGACGCCTCGGACGAAATCGGCCGAGGACGGGTTGGCGACGTCGGCGATCAGGACGCCGAGCGCGAAGCTGCGGTTCATCCGCAGGGCCCGCGCCACCGCCGAGGCGCGATAGCCCAGGCGCAGGGCCGCTTCGTTGACGATCTTGCGCGTCTCCTCGGTGACGTATTCCTTCCCCGCCAGGGCATTGGACACGGTGGACAGAGCAAGCCCGGTGTCGGCCGCGACCTCGCGGATGGTGACTCGCTTCTGTCTTTTCATGAGGAACTCGCGATCAGCAGAGCCGACAGTAGATAAAAACCAATCTATGATTTGTAAACTATCGCCCAAGCCCTTCCGGATGCGAGGTCTTCCGCGACACTGTCTCGATCAAGCTCACAAAAGCCAACATCCCCGGGTCGTCAGAGCGCTTGCTTTCTTCGGCGAACATTCGCGCCCGCCCGATGCGGCAGGGAAGCCCGCGAAATCGTTCGAGCGTAGTGTGCCCGGCGCGGACCGACGCTTCGGCAATGGCGGCGGGATCATCGAGCCCGGCGATGGCCTTCGCAACGTCGCTGATCGCGTCCAGCACCGTCTTGTCGCCCAGGCTCGCGCCGCCGCGGGCGGCCATGGCGTCGAGCGCCGTGCCGAGCAGGCCGTGGAGCTGCGACCAATCCGCCGATGCCTGCCCCTTCGTGGCCTTGGCGATCGCCAGCAGGGCGGTCCCCATCAGCGTTCCCAGGCTCGACCCGGTGGCGGCGGTGGCGGCCTGGGCGAGGGCGCGGAAGGCGGCGCCGAGATCGGCCGAGGCGCCGAGGTCGACGGCGGCAAGGCGATCGAACACCCGCGCCAGCATGCTGCCGGTGTCGCCGTCGCCGAGCCTGGAATCGGCCTCGTTCAACACGTGCTCCAGCCCGCCCGTGGCCAGGGCCAGATGCGCGCGGCGGACGGCATCCGCGACATCGCCGGCGGAGAACCCGGTCAATGCACCCTCCAGAACGGGCAGTCCGCCGGCGCCGCCAGCAACGCATCGAGCTCGGCGTCGAGGTGGCAGAGCGAGACGGACACGCCCGCCATCTCCATGGAGGTGACGAAGCCGCCGACGAGCGGCCGGACGATGGCGATGCTGCGTTCGCCGAGCCGCCGGGCGATCCGGCGATAGAGGATGAACAGCTCCTCGAGCGGCGTCGCGCCCAGGCTGTTCACCAGCACCGACACCGCGCTGCCGGCTTCGGCAGGGCGGTCGGCCAGCAGCCGCTCGACCATCTCGTCCGCGATCGCGTCGGCGGGCCGCATCGGCGCGCGCCAGATCCCCGGCTCGCCATGGATGCCGATGCCCATCTCGATCTCGTCCTCGGCGAGCGAGAAGGTCGGCTTCTTCGCGGTCGGCACCTGGCAGGGCGCCAGGGCGACGCCGATGGTGCGCGTCGCGGCGACCGCCTTCGCGGCGACCCGGGTCACCTCGGCGAGATCCGCGCCCTGCTCGGCCCTGGCCCCGGCGGCCTTGTAGGCATAGACGATGCCGGCGACGCCGCGGCGCCTGGCGGCGTCCGCGCGATCGGCGCTGGCGATGTCGTCATTGCCGAGCACCGTGGTGGTCTCGATGCCGTCGTCCTCCAGGAGCTCTCCCGCCATGTCGAAGTTCATGCGGTCGCCGCCATAATTGCCGTAGAGGCGGAGCACGCCCCGCCCGCCGTCGGCCAGCCTGATCGCCTCCAGGCAGCTGCCGACCGTCGGCCCCTCGAACACGTTGCCGATCGAGCAGGCATCGAGCAGTCCCTCGCCGACATAGCCGGTGAACAGCGGCAGGTGGCCCGAGCCTCCGCCCGAGACGATGCCGACCTTGCCGGAGCGGGCGCCGGACGCCCGACGGATGACCCGGCCGGTGTCGCCGGCGCGCACCAGCGTGGGATGGGCCGCCGTCAGCCCGTCGAGCATCTCGTCGACATAATCCTCCGGCGCATTGATCAGCTTCTTCATGATGCTCCTCCGAGCTTCGGTCCGCGACGGGCCGCCATCAGTAGGCGAGCCGCTGGTTGTCCTCGAAGGCCGTCACCGGCGGATAGGCCCGCTCGTCGGTGATGACGTCCAGCACGGTCGGCCGGCCCGAGCGCAGGGCGGCCTGCAGCGCCGGCAGGAATTCGTGCGGATGCTCGATCCGCACGCCGTCGCAGCCGCAGGCCCGGGCGATCTCGGCATGGTCGACCGCGGTGAAATCGCAGACGTCGGAATAGCCGTCGAAGAGCACCTTCTCGGCGTGCTTCTGGTAGCCGAGGATCTGGTTGTTGAGCACCGCGACGACGATCGGCAATCCCATGCGCCGCGCCGTCTCCAGCTCCGACCAGACATGGGCGAAGCCGCCGTCGCCGACCAGGGCGAAGACCGGGGCGTCCGGGCGGGCCACCTTGGCCCCGAGCGCGAAGGGAAGCCCCCAGCCGAGGCCGGCGAGGCCGCGCGGCGTGACGAAGCGCATCCCGGCCTTCCGGGAGACGAGGAAGTTCGCCACCCAGATCGAGGAATAGCTGGCATCGGCGACCACGATGGTCTCGGGGGTCAGGACGCTGTCGAGGTCGCGCATGATGCGCTCGGGCCGCACCGGGCTCTGGTCCAGGTCGACCAGCCGCGCCATGTCGGCCTCGTAGGCGAGATGGCCATGGCCGATCCTGGCTTCGACGCCGGCCCGCGCGGCGATGCGCTTGCCGAGGTCGCGCGACCCGAGGGCCGCCGTGAGAGCTTCGAGCGCAAGGCGCGCGTCGCCGACCATCCGGACGGCCGCCTCGTAATTCCGGCCGATCTCCTGGCTGTCGACGTCGATGTGGATGTATTTCGCGTCCCTGGGATAGAGCGACCAGCTGTCGGTGCCGTTCTGGTTGGTGCGGTTGCCGACCAGGAGCACGACGTCGGCCTCCGTCACCAGGCTGCGCAGGTGCCGGGTCCGCCCGCGCGAGCCCATGAAGTAGCCGACCACGCCGACCGACAGGGGATGGCGCTCGTCGGTGGTGCCCTTGCCCATGGCGGTGGTGGCGACCGGCAGCGAGCCCGCCTCCTGCAGGGCCGCCAGCGCGGCCGAGGCGTCCGAGATGTGCACGCCGCCGCCGGCGATCACCAGGGGCGCGCGCGCCCCCGCGATGAGGTCGGCCGCCACCTCGACCGCTTCCGGGTCGGGAGCGCACCGGTCGAGCGGAAAGGTGCCGAGCGAGGCGAAGCGCTCGGTCGCAGCCTCCCTGCGGACTTCGCTGAACAGGTCGATCGGCGCGATCAGCACGGCCGGGCCGGGCCGGCCCGAGGCGGCGGCGGCGAAAGCCATGTCGACATAGTCGTCGATGCGGTCGAGCTCCGAGACGCGCCGGATCCACTTGGCCGAGCCGCGGAAGAGCTCGAGATGGTCGAGCTCCTGGAACGCGTTCTTGTCGGTCTGCCGGCGATGCACGTCCTGCACGATGGCGACGATCGGCACGGAGGCCTTGAACGCCTCGGCGAGGCCGGGGACCAGCAGCGTCGCCGCCGGGCCGTTCTGGGCCGTCACCACCGGCACCGTGTTGCTGATGCGGGCATAGGCGTCGGCCATCGCCGCGCCGGCGTTCTCGGTACGGTATCCGATCTGCCGCATGCCGAACTCGGGAGCGACCAGGAACAGGGCGGACGGGATGCTCTGGCCGAAGATGACCTTGACGCCGTGGCGCCTGAGCGCGCCGGCGAAGATATGCGCGCCGGTCGTGTTGGCGCGGGCAGGGAGCGGCGCCGTCTCGACCGGAGCCGCCGCGGTTTTGCTGGGGGACAAGGGGGACCTCATGGACGTCGGGTTGGGTCGGAGGCGGCAGGCGTCGGGCTACACGACGCCGCGCGCCTTCAGGGTTTCGATCTCGCCGGGTGCGAGCGCCAGCCAGCGGTCGAGCACCTCGCCGCTATGCTCGCCGAGCCGCGGCGGCGGCCGGCGTATCGCCGTCGGCGTCTCGCTCATCCGGATCGGGGAGGCCTGCATCGGCAGGTCGCCGACGCTCGGGTGGCGCACATGCGCGATATGGCCGGCTTCGGTCATGTAGGGGTCCGCGACGATGTCGGCGACGGTGGCGATCTTGGCGCAGGTCACCTCCGCCTCGCGCATGAGGGCGACGATCTCCTCCGCCTCGTGCCGGGCGACGAACTCCGCGACGATCTCCTCGATCGCGGCGGTGTTGGCCATGCGCGCCTGCAGGGTGGAGAAGCGTTCGTCCTCCAGGAGGTCGAGGCGCCCCATGATGCGGGCGAGGCGCGGAAAATGCGCATCGTTGCCGGCGATGAGATAGACCCACTCGCCGTTGCGGTCGCGGAAGGTCTGGGCCGGCGCCGAATAGCGGTCGCGATTGCCGACGCGGTTCATCGTCCGTCCGAGCAGCAGCTGCTCGGGGATCGCCGTCATCATCAGCGACACGCCCGAGCCCACCAGGCTGACGTCGACGAGCTGCCCCTCCCCGCTCTTGTGGCGCTGCTCGAGGGCGGACAGGATGCCGATGGTCGCATAGAGGGACGTGGTATAGTCGACCATGAAGGTGCCGGTCATGGCCGGCGCGCCGGCGGGATCGCCGGTGATGGACATCAGCCCGCTCGTCGCCTGGGCGATGGCATCGAAGCAGGGTTCCGCGGACCGGCTGCCCGTCTGCCCGAAGCCGGAAATCCGCGCCATGATCAGGCGCGGGTTGAGCGCGTGAACCTCGTCCCAGCCGAGGCCCATGCGCTCCATGGTGCCGGGGCGGAAGTTCTCGATCAGCACGTCCGCCTCCGCCACCAGCCGGCGCAGCAGGGCCTGCGCCTCGGGATTGCGGAAGTCGAGCGTCAGGCTCTGCTTGTTGCGGTTGAAGACGAGGAAATAGAGGCTCTCCCCGTTCACCTCCGGCGCCAGCGCGCGCACGTCGTCTCCCAGCCTGGCGCGCTCGACCTTGACGACCTCGGCCCCGAGATCGCCCAGGACCATGCCGCAATGCGGACCTGCGATGAAGCGGGAGAGATCGAGAACCTTGAGGCCGGCAAGTGCGCCCGGTGACGCGGCATTCGCAGTGGTGGTCACAATGTGTTCCTGCAACAACGAGAGGAGCATTCGGGCCGTGTTCCCGAGGAAACGCCGCCGGCGATCGAGCACAAACCCCGGCGCGCCCCGCCGGCCGCGACGATCGTCGTCTCCACGGCCCGAAGAGCCGGATGCGCCCCTCTCAGCACTCGATTTTCGAGCACAGCCTGCCATCAACTGGCAATAGAAACGTTTTTATAGCCTTTCCCCGCCAAGCGCAACTGCTAAATCTCGGCTCGGAGGCGTTCCTAGACCTTGAGCAGGATGCGATTGGGATCGATCGTCTCGCGGATCAGGGCCAGCTGATGCGCGTCGGGCGCGGCGGTCCGCGGGACATGGTCGGGAATGACGGGCGTGAGGGACATGCTGTCGAGCACCTCGGCGACCTCGACGCCCGGGTGGAGCGAGCGCAGCCGCATGCGGCGGTCCGGCGTCTCGAAATCGAAGATGGCCTTGTCGGTGACCACGCGCTGCGGCCCGCCGGCGCCGAGGCCCCACTCTTCGCGGGTGCGCCCGTCGCGGGCATGGCCGACGCTGGTGACGAAGTCGACCTTCTCCACGAAGCTGCGCCTGGACAGATCCATCATCACGATCGGGCGCCGCACGAAGGCGAAGTGCTCGGGCTGGGCGAGGCAGCCGACGAGCCGCACCCTCGGCGTCTCGTAGTCGCCGATCGCGGTGATGTTGAGATTGCCGAAGGCGTCGATCTGCGCGCCGGAATCGAAGGACACGTCGAAGCCGCGGCGCATCAGCATGTCGCATTTGTAGCCGACGTCGACCGGGCTGGCCGCGGCGGGCCAGCGCGTCAGGCTGTCCTGGCGCAGATTGGCGGGAAAGGTGGAGAGGTCGGGCTCCAAGAGGTTGCCCCAGTAGACGGAGGCCGACGGCGCGTGGGTGAGCTGGGCGAGCCGCAAGGCGGCGAGAGGGATGCCGACCGCCAGCGTGAAGGCGCGGCCGTTGGTGCCGACGCCGACGAAGACCAGGTCCCCGTCCGCGATCGTCGCGGCGACCTCGGCGGTGACGAGCTCGTTAAGGGTATGGGTCATCGGCCGCCCTCCTCGCGCGCGACGTCGAGCGCCGCCAGCGCCGCGAGGCCGCCGACCTTCGCCAGGTAGTCCTCGTGCGTGGGCGCGCCGTGGACGAAGTCCCGCAGATAGGCCCGGGCGCCGGCCTCCGTGCCGGAGGATGCGAGATAGTCGGCGAGATGCGCCTCGTCCTCGTCGTAGAAGCCGTCGACCGCAGAGGGATGCGCCCCATAGGGCACCTCGACGATCGCCTCGACCTGGAAGCCGGGAATATAGGTGAGCGCCGGACGCCGCTTGACCGCATCGTGCGGGATGATCTTCTCCACGGTGACGATCAGGCGCTCGGCCGCCGCCGCCATCATCTGGTCGACATCGTCGCTGTCGCGCACGATCGGCCACTGCACATTGCCGAACTCGTCGCCGACATAGCCGTGGATGATGGTGAAGTCGGCCTTGGCCGCGGCCACCGCCAGCAGCCGCTCCCCGCTGATCGGGCAGGCATATTCGCGGATCTGCTCGGGGTTCTTCAAAGCGATGTCCGAGCCGAACAGGGTCTTGATCGGCAGGGAAGGCAACCCCTGCCCGGCCGCCCGCAGCCGCGCCACCATCGCGGTCTCCGAGAAGTCGCGCACCTCGATCCTGCCGCTCTCGACCCCGCGCCGGAAGTTCGGCGCCAGCCCGAGGCTGAACATCCCGGCATAGATGCCCTCCCAGCGGCGGACCGCGCCCGCCGCGCTGAGCAGGTCGATCGCCGTGGTGTTCGCCCAGGTGAGCACGGTCAGGTCCCCGATGCCGCGCCGGATCAGCGCGCGCATGGCGGCATTAGGCTGGCGGCGCAGCAGCGATCCGCCGATCGCCAGCGTGCAGCCGGACCGGATGGGCTCCAGCGCCTCCTCCAGCGTCGCAAGCTTCTTCTTCATCGGGCCACATCCTGACCTTACCAGACCACCCGCTCGCCCGATCCACGGGCTGGGCGAGCGAGCAATAAAAACGTTTTTGTATGCTTGCCCCACGCCTGTCAAGCATCGCAGCCGCTTTTTTTGACAAGTGCCGCATCGGGCCGGCCGCAGGTGCCGCGCTGCCCTGCCGAATTTTGCGGCACCCCATTGCGCGCCGCAGAAAACCTATATAAAAACGTTTCTATAGGCCCATGGGCCATGGATCGTCGAAAATTCCATTCGCACCGGCGCGCTGCCGAGCGGGTTTCGCCGCGGGGTGGCCGGAGATGTTGCAGCCTTTCCCCCTGGCAGGCAACCCGGCTCGAATGGCAGCTCACGAGATCCGGCCCGCAATCGAGAAGGTATCCGGTGGTGAGCAGCCAAACCCGTTCTGTTGGATTTATCGGTCTCGGCAATATGGGACGCCCGATGGCGGCCAACCTGGCACGCGCCGGCTTCAGGGTCGTGGCCGGCGACGTCGATGCCGCGCGCAGCCGGGATTTCGCCGCCGAGTTCGCCGATGCGGCGGCGGCGGACGGGCCGGCTTCGTTCCGGGAGGTCGACGCGCTCGTGACCATGCTTCCCAACGGCAAGGTCGTCCGCCAGGCCCTGCTCGACGGCGGCATCGCCGACGTGCTGCGGCCGGGCACGGTGGTGATCGAGGCGAGCTCCTCCGACCCCTTCGACACCCAGGGCCTCGGCAGGGATCTGTCGGCCAAGGGCATTCTCCTGGTCGATTCGCCGGTTTCCGGCGGCATGGCCAAGGCGCTCGACGCCACCCTGTCGATCATGCTGGGGGCCGACGACGAGGCGGCGGCCGAGCGGGCCGTCCCCGTGCTGAAGGCGATGAGCGCCCGCATCTTCCGCACCGGCGGGCTCGGCACCGGGCACGCGATGAAGGCGCTCAACAATTTCGTGCTGGGCGCCGGCTTCGTGGCCGCCGCCGAAGCCCTGGTCGCCGGCGGCAAGTTCGGCCTCGATCCCAAAGTGATGGTCGACGTGCTGAACGCCTCGTCGGGCCGCAACGTCAGCACCGAGACCACGATGGTGACCGAGATCCTGCCGCGGCGTTTCGCCGCCAACTTCACCCTCGCCCTGTTCTCTAAGGACGTCGGCATCGCCTCGAGCCTGAGCGAGAACCTCGGCATCGATTCGCCCCTCTGCCGCACCGTGTTCGAGCGCCTCGCCGATGCCGGCGCGGCGCTGGGCTGGCAGGCGGACTACACCACGGCGCTGCAGCTCTGGGAGAGCCGTGCCGGCATCGAGCTGCCGGCGCGCTGACGCCGTCCGCTCCGCCCCCCTGGCACGCCGCACGACCACGCCGAAGGATCGCATATGGAATTCGTCGATCTCAGCCGCGAGCTCTTTCACCGGGCGCAGATCCATCCGAGCCAGCCGCCCGTCAACATCAATGTCTGGACCGATCATTCCGAAAAGATCACGATCGGGCGGACGACGCACAGCTCCCGGTCGCTGAGCATCGCCTTCAGCGATCACGCGGGAACCCATGTCGATGCGCCGGTCCATTTCGACCCGCGCCCCGGCGCCGCATCCATTGACGAGCTGCCGCTCGAGAACTTCTACACCTCCGGCATCTGCCTCGACCTGTCGCACGTGCCGCTGAAGCACGCCGTGACCGTTCCGGAGATGCAGGAGGCCCTTTCCCGCTCCGGCCAGGAGATCAGGCCGGGAGACACCGTGCTCTTGTGGATGGCGGTCAATCAGCGGCTGCTCGGCCAGCCGGGCTACGAGCACGACTTTCCCGGCCTCGGGCCGGAGGCCGTGCATTGGCTGGCGGATTTCGGCATCAACCAGTTCGGCGTCGAGGCCGTCAGCCCCGCCCCGGCGGGCGAGCTCAACCTTCTCGCCCACATGATCTGTGCCGAGCGGGGCATCACCCATATCGAGTGCATGGCCAATCTGGACAGGCTGATCGGCCGCGGACGCTTCCGCTTCGTCGGCTTTCCCCTGAAGATCCGCGGCGGCACGGCGGGGCCGATGCGGGCCGTGGCCATCTTCGACGAGGCGCCCGCCGCGGTCGGAGGCACCGCGTGACCCGCCCCTTGTGGACGCTGGGCGCTCGCGGCCTGTCCGAGCGGCTGGCCACCGGGACGATGACCCCGCTGGCGGTGCTCGACGACCTCCTCGACCGTCACGACCGGCTCGCGCCCGCGCTCAACGCCTTCACCCATCTCGATCGCGACGGCGCGCGGCGCGACGCCGAGGAGGCGACGAAGCGCTCGCGAGCCGGCCGCCGGCGCGGCCCCCTCGACGGCATCCCCGTCGCCGTGAAGGACAACATCTTCGTCAAGGGCATGCCGGCGCGCTATGGCAGCCTCCTGCTCCGGGACCATGTTGCCGATGTCGACGACATCTGCATCGAGCGCCTGCGCGCGGCCGGCGCGATCATCGTCGGCAAGACCACGACGCCGGAATTCGCCCTGTCCGGGCGCACCGAGAGCCGGCTCAGCGGCAGCACCCGCAACCCCTGGGACACGGCGCTCACCGCCGGCGGCTCCAGCGGCGGCTCGGTGGCCGCGGTCGCGGCCGGCATCGTGCCCCTGGCCCTCGGGACGGATGCCGGCGGATCCACGCGCATGCCGGCGAGCTACAACGGGCTGCTGGGCCTGCGCCCCTCCAACGGCCGGATCCCGCGGCGCCACGGCTTTCCGCCGATGTCGCTGGACTTCCAGGTCATCGGCCTGCTCGCACGCACGGTCGACGATCTCGGGCTGCTCTACGGCGCCCTGGCGGGCCCCGACCCGCGCGATCCCCAGTCATGCCGGCTTCCGGCCGAACGGATGACAGCGCCGCGCCTGCGGATCGGCTGGTTCGCGGCGGTGGAGGACATCCGCCCGGACGATGCGGTGCTGGCGGCGCTGGACGACGTGCGCCGAGGGCTGGCGGACCTCGGCCACGACATCATTCCCCGCGAGCCCCCCTATCGGCCCTCGCAGCTGCAGCCGATCTGGGACACGCTGACCGCGGCCGGCGCGGCGCGGATGGCGGCCCGTTTTCCCGACCGCTGGCAGGCGGAGATGAACGACAACGTCGCCGATCTGGCGCGCCGGGGCATGGCGCTTCCGGCCGCCGCCTATGTCGAGGCCCTGGACGCGCTGTCGGCGTTGCGCGCCTCGGTTGCCGAGGCGTGGGGCGATGTCGACGCATTCCTGCTCCCGACGGCACCGGCGCCCGCCTGGCCGGCCGGAGAGCCACATCCCCGGACCATCGGCGGCCGCCCCGGCAGCGTCGCCGGCCAAGGGGTCTTCTGCGGCTGGGTCAATGCCCTGGGCCTGCCGGCCCTCAACATTCCCGCCGGCCGCCATCCCGACGGACGGCCGGTCGGGGTGCAGATCGTGGCGCGGTTCGCGGCCGAGGCCGATCTGTTCCGGCTCGCGGCCGGCCTGGAGCCCGCCCTGCAATGGGCGGGATCATGGCCGGCCCTGGCGGAGACCGTCTGATTCCCGTCGGGCCGGGCAATCCGCTCGAGTCGCTCTTCAACCTTGCGCTGTCGCGAAACTCCATATAAAAACGTTTCTATATCCGATAAACCTTCACCTCCCTGCCATGCCACGCGCATGGCGGGCGAAATCCGCACCATGGAGAGAAAGATGCCGAACCCCGCCGACGTCGCGGCCATCCACGATCTGGAGCGCCAGCGCCACGACGCCATGCTGCAGGGCGATGTCCAGGCGCTCGACGCGCTGTTCGCCGACGAATTCGTCTTCACCCATTCCGATGGGGTGCGCGACAGCAAGGACGTCTATCTCGGGAAGATCCGCAACCGCGTGTTCTATTTCTCCACCATGGAGCAGCCGGAGGAGGACATCCGCATCATCGGCGACACCGCCGCCGTGCTCGGCCGCATGGTCGCCACCGTGAACGTGCCGGCGATCTCGCTCACCAAGGTGCTGAACAATTTCTACCTCGCCGTGTATGCGCGGACCGCCGCAGGCTGGACGCTGCTCGCGGTCCAGCCGACGCCGGCGCCGGCCGCGGCCGCCGCCTGACCCCCCTATCCCGCAAGCGCCCCGTGCCGCTGGGCCCGGGGCCATCTCGATCCGGACAGCACACCATGCAATACACGAAGCTCGGCCGCAGTGGCCTGAAAGTCAGCCGCCTTTGCCTGGGGACGATGAATTTCGGCCCGGTCACGGAAGAAGCGGACGCCCACGCGATCATGGACGCCGCCCATGAGCACGGCATCAACTTCTTCGACACCGCCAACGACTATGGCCGCCACACCGGCAAAGGGCGCACCGAGGAGATCATCGGCACCTGGTTTGCCAAAGGCGGCGGCCGCCGCGAGCGCACCGTGCTGGCGACCAAGGTCTATGCTCCGATGGGAGACTGGCCGAACGAAGGCGGCCTTTCCGCCCTCAACATCCGCCGCGGCCTGGAGGCCAGCCTGCGGCGCCTGAAGACCGACCACATCGATCTCTACCAGTTCCATCACATCGACCGCAGCGCGCCCTGGGACGAGATCTGGGAGGCGATGGAGGTCGCGCGCCTGCAGGGCAAGATCCTCTATGCCGGCAGCAGCAATTTCGCCGGCTGGCACATCGCCCAGGCCCAGGAGGCGGCCCGGCGGCGAAACTTCCTCGGGCTCGTCAGCGAGCAGTCGTTCTACAACCTCTTCACCCGCGACATCGAGCGCGAGGTCATTCCGGCCGCCGAAAGCTACGGCATCGGCATCCTGCCCTGGTCGCCGCTCAACCAGGGCCTGCTCGGCGGCGTCGTCCGCGCCGAGAAGGAAGGCCGGCGGCGCCTGGAGGGGCGCGCGGCGGCGGCGCTCGCCAAGCACCGCCCGCAGATCGAGCGCTACGAGGAGCTCGCCGCCGAGCTCGGGCATGAGCCTGGCGAGATTGCCCTGGCATGGCTGCTGCACCAGCCGGCGGTGACGGCGCCGATCGTCGGGCCGCGCACGCTCGAGCAGCTCGGCTCCGCGCTGCGGGCGCTGGATGCAAGTCTGGACGCTGCGACGCTGGAACGGCTCGACGCCATCTTCCCCGGCTACAAGGCCTCGCCAGAAGGCTACGCTTGGTAGCGCGCGCCCTGATGGAGCGCATCGACCGGCCGTCGCAGCGCGACCGTCGAGGAGGGTCTCGACGGCGCGCGACAACGGCACCTGCGACAATCGACGGGGGCACCCGGCGGGACCGACCCATCCGATGACGGCGGATCTGCCTCCGGAATCGGCCCATCGAACGCGCACCGATGGGCGGCGATCCCACGCCGCCGTTCATCGCCAATGTCGTCATGGAAACCTATTTCCAGCCTCTGCCGATCGCCGCTTGCAAGCACGAGGGGAGCACATCCCAGCTCAATGCCGGGCAGAGGCAGTCGTCAGACAGGAGGGGTGACAGCTGCGGATCCCGATCGCGCCTTCGGCTGCCAGTCGCATGGCCTTGTCATGCCGGAGCCGAGATCCTGCTGGCTCTATGAGGGCGCCGACGACGCGGGAGAGGCACGCAGACCGATCTCGGGGAGGAATGCGGCTTGGCCGAGCAGCTCCGTCGCGACGGCACCCACGGATTCCATGTGATCTGAGGCGGGAAGCCCCTCCCGGGGAGACCGCGAAATCGCCTCTTGCAATCATGATAAGTGTACATATAATAATCACACTTATCATGATGGAGAGGAACGATGAATCCACAGTCCGCCTGGCAGACACAATTCAGCATCGAAACAGCCGCGAGCCCCGAAGCCGTCTGGGCGCTATTCCGTGACGTCCAGGGATGGCCGCGCTGGAACGCAGGGATCGAAACGATCGCGCTGGAGGGGCCGTTCGCGGCCGGCACCGGCTTCGTGATGAAGCCGCCCGGGCAGGATGCGTTCCGCTCGGTGCTGACCGAGGTGCGCGAGAATGAGTGCTTCGTCGATGAGACCCGGATCGGCGACCTCGTGATCGCCGTCGCACACCGCATCGAGCCGCTCTCAGGGTCGTGCACTCGCGTCACCTATTCCGTCGACGCGCGCGGATCTGAGGC
Organism: Labrys wisconsinensis; assembly: GCF_030814995.1. Taxonomy (GTDB): domain Bacteria; phylum Pseudomonadota; class Alphaproteobacteria; order Rhizobiales; family Labraceae; genus Labrys; species Labrys wisconsinensis. The sequence goes on from NZ_JAUSVX010000033.1 coordinate 53,351, forward strand.
TGCCGAAATCGGCCCGATGATCTCGGCCGATTTCCCCGACGTCCTGGCTGCGTTGGCGGCCGCCGCCGAAGGAGCATGATCATGACCGGATGGCTCGGTGTGGTGTCGCGCGCGCATGTCCAGCGCGGCGTGTCCGGCGGCTTTGCGCAGGTTTGTCACGGCAAGGCCGCGCCGCTGCGGCGGATGCAGGCCGGTGACTGGCTGATCTACTACTCGCCGACAACGGAAATGGGCGGCGAGGCGTTGCGCAATTTCACCGCGCTCGGCGAGGTCGTCGATGATGCAGTGTTCCAGCACGACATGGGTGGTGGCTTCATGCCGTTCCGCCGCCGTATCCGCTACGCCATGGCGCGGGAAATCTCGCTCGCCACGCTCAAGGACCAGCTCGATCTCTGTGCGCAGCCGAATTGGGGCATGGCGCTCCGGCGCGGGCACCTGAAACTGTCGCCGCGTGATTTCGCGACCATTGCTGGCGCCATGGGTCTGACGCTATCGGTTGCAGCGTGATGAGCGAAAAAGAGCCGCCGCTGCCGACGAGCTTCTCGGGCCCTGGGGAAAGTCCGGGCTTCCTGCTATGGCGCGTGTCGAATTCCTGGCAGCGCCAGCAGCGAGCGGCGCTGCAGCCGCTCGGGCTGACGCATTCGCAATTCGTGATCCTGGCCTGCGCCACGTGGTTCGGCGACAAGGAGCCGCTGAGCCAGGTGCGGATAGGCGAGCTCACCGGCGTCGACCCGATGACGACTTCGCAGATCGTGCGCTCGCTGGAGAAGCTGAACTATCTGACACGCCGACCGCACCCCGACGACCCCCGCGCCAAGCTGGTCGCGGTGACCAGCGTCGGTCGCGCGCTGGCGCGCAAGGCAGTGGTCGTGGTTGAGGAGACCGACGCCGCTTTCTTCAAGCCTCTCGTCGGCAACGCACGCGATCTGGTCGAGCTGCTTCAGACGCTCAACCGGACGTCATAGCGCGAGTCCATGCAATCGACGCCCCCATATGGAGCGCGCTGGCCGAGGCGATCGAAGTTCAGCGCAAGCATGGCAGCCGCATCCGTGTTGACCGGGTGTCGACCACGCCCGGAACAGGAAAAGCCGCCTCGCGGCGGCCTTTTCTCAAGTCGTCCGTGAAGAAGCGTGATTACGCCGTGCGCGGTCGGAGGGGTGACGATCCGACCGTTGCGAGTGCAGCCAGGACGAGAGCGCACCAAAGCCACCTCAGCCAGTTGAGGATGAGGCTGAAGTTATAGCCGACTGCGGCGAGGACGGCGTTGTTGGCATCGCCAGCGGCTCCCACCAGGAAGTTGCGTCCCATGCGATGGTCGCTCTTGAGGTGGCCAATGACGGGCTCGACGGCGGCCCTGCGTCGGAAGGCTCGCTTGATCGCCCTGGTCAGACCTCGTTTCATTCCGGCGACATAGACCTTGAAGGCCTTGTCCTTGGGAGCGTTGTGGCCGCGGTAGCCGGCGTCGGTGACGGCCTTCGCGAGGTTGGCCCCGACCATGGCCTCGATCGCGGGGATGACGGTGGCCAGGGTGTGGCCGTCATAAGGGTTGCCGGGCAGGGCTTTGACGTGGGTGACGAACTGGCCGCCCTTGCAGCGGTTGAGTGGCGTGGCGACGGAGACCTTGACGCCGAACTCGTACGGCTTGTGCGCCTTGCCTTTGCCGATGCACTCCACCACGGGGGCGTGCAGGGAATAGACCTTCTTGCCCCGCTCGCGCTGGCGCTGGTCCTTGACCCGGCGTGCGAGCGAGAGGGCGAGATCGAAGGGGCCGGCCAACGCCGGTCGATCGGCCAGCTTGCGGGTGATGTCGCGGATCACCGCCCCCAGCATGGTGCGCAGGCGCTTCAATTCTCGATTGGCCCGTTTGAACTGTTTGGCGTGGGCATAGCGCTGGTGCTTGATCAGGGCGAGCTTGCCGACCCGGGCATAGGATTGGCGCAGGACCAGGCCATGCCTCTTGGCCAGCTT
>NZ_JAUSVX010000034.1 GCF_030814995.1 Labrys wisconsinensis
GGCTCGAAGGCTCTGCTCATCGGGCGCTCCTGTCGCTGTCGTGGAAAACCGCTCAGGATCTCAGATCCGCAACCGCCACGCCCCATAGAATCTTGATCCGCCCATGACGTCGCGGATGAAAGCGACGACCTGCGAATTCAACGGCTTTTGTTCTCCGCATAAGCCTACGCATGGCGCCGGGACGGTACTCGTCGGCCCCAGCGGGCTTTCCAAAGCCTGTCTCAGAAGGACGTCCGACAACTCGCCTTAAAACTCGCCCGGCGGCGTCGCACGCCGCCGGGGCGGCGCGAAGAACGGGCGGTCGACCACGCGGGCCCGCACCATGCTCTTCTGGTAGACCAGTTCGCGCAGGGCGTAGATCTCCACCCACAGGTCGTCCTTGACGCGGTCGCCATAGGGCCGGGCCAGCGAGGCCAGGGCGATGTTGCGCTTGGCGGAGGGCGACCAGGCGGCCGCGGTGATGTGGCCGACCTCGCGTTTGCCGCGGTGATAGACCAGCGCGTGCTCGGCCGGGACATTGCCGGCGATGTCGAGCCCGACCAGGATGTGGCGGGACGAGCCCCTGGCCTTTTCGGCGCGGAGCACCCGGGCGCCGTTGAAATGGCAGGGCTTGTCCCAGTCGATCATCCAGTCCAGGCCGATCTCCAGGGGCGAGCGGCGGCGGTCGGCGCGGATGGCGGCCTCGGCGGTGACGAAGTCGGCATTGGCGACGATGAAGCCGGCCTCCAGCCGGGCGAGATCGAGCGCGGCATAGCCGATGGCAGTGATGCCGAGGAGCCCGCCCGCCTCGAACAGGCGGTCCCAGAGCGCCAGCGCCGCGTCCGGCGCGACGAACAGCTCATAGCCGAGATCGCCGGTGAAGCCGGTGCGGGAGAGGTCGACGGCGAGGCCGTCCAGCGTCACCCTGGCGAGGTCGAAGGGCTTCATCCGCTCGATGTCGAAGCCGGCGCGGCGCAGCACCGCGGCCGAGGTCGGCCCCTGCAGGGCGAGGCCGGCAATATCGGCCGTCACCTCGGCGATCGAGACGTCGAAGCCGATGGCGCTGTCGCAGAGCCAGTCGAGATGGCGCTCCTGGCAGCACAGGCGGAACTCCGCGGCCGAGAAGCGGAACAGCGTGCCGTCGTCCAGCACCTTGCCCTGGTCGTCGCACCAGGCGGTGTAGTGCACGCGGCCGGGCTTCAGCCTGGCGACATCGCGCAAAGTGAGCCGGGCGAGGAAGGCCTCGGCGTCCGGCCCCTCGATCCGATATTTCACCATCGGCGTGACGTCGAAGACGGCCGCCGCGTTGCGGATGGCGAAATATTCCAGTTCCTCGTCGCGGACGGCATGCGCCGATTTGTAGCCGCTCCAGGCATACCATTGGTTGGCGCGGCTCAGCGCCGCGATGCGCGGATGGAACGGCGTCTCCCACAGGGGAGTGCGGAAATGGTCCTGCTTCAGCGCATTACGCATGGTCCGACCGCCCCGCCAGGATCGCCTTCGCCGCATTCAACGCCGCCGCGCCCATGACGCCGCCGCCGGGATGCGAGCCGGCGCCGCAGAGCCACAGGCCCGGCAGCGGCGTGGCGTAGCGGGCGGCGGCGGGAACCGGGCGCAGCATGAACATCTGGTCGATGGCGAGCTCGCCGTGATGCCAATGGCCGCCGGGCATGCCGGTCTCGCGCTCGATATCGGCGGGCGTCATCAGATTTGCGGCGGTTACCAGCCCGCCGATGCCGGGCGCATGGCGCTCCAGCACCGCCAGGATGCGGGCGAGGAAGCCGTCGCGCTTCGCCCGGGACCGCTCCCCGGCCGGGCCCGCGCCTTCCTCCCGGTCGAAGTCGTGGGCGGCATAGATGGCGCTGACCGACAGGACATGCCGCCCCGGCGGGGCGAGCGAGGGGTCGCTGAGCGTCGGGATGACGATCTCGAGCGCCGGGCGCTCCGAGGCCTGTCCGTACTTGGCCGGATCGAACGCGGCCTCGATGGCCTGCACGGAGGGTGCGACCAGGAGACGGCCGGCCAGCGCGTCGGGGGAAAGGCCGGTGAAGACCGGCAATCCCGACAGCGCCAGATGCAGCCTCGCCACAGTGCCGCGCTGCCGGATGTTCTTCACCCGGCGGACGAAGCCGGTGTCGAAATGACGGGCGCCGGCGAGCTCCAGCAGCGTCGTCTTCGGGTTGGCGGCGGAGACGATGCAAGGGCAGCGGATCTCTTCGCCGGAGGCCAGGACGACGCCCGCCGCGGCGCCGTTCTCGACGATCAGCCGCGCCACCCGGGCACCCAGCCTGATCTCGGCGCCGGACGCCTCGGCTGCCGCGGCCAGCGCAGCCGAGACGGCGCCCATGCCGCCCCGGGGCAGCGCCAGCGCCGCCTGGCGGCCGCCGGATTCGCCGGCAAGGCGGTAATAGAGCGTCATCAGCGAATTGGGCGAGCGCGGCCCCAGATGGGTGCCGAGGACGGCGTCGAACGCCACGGCGCCCTTCAGCGTCTCGCTGGCGATCTCCTCCTCCAGCACGTCGGCGACATTCATCAGCACCATGCGCAGGAACTCGCGCATCTCGGCCCGTCCGAGCCGGCGGATGGCGAGGCCGAGCTTGCCGAGCGCCAGCATGTCCTTCAGCCCGCCATGCCTGAGGCGCGGCGGCGTTTCCAGCAGGAACGGCCGCAGCACGGCGGAAAAGCGCAGCAGGCGCCGGCGCAGACGGGACCAGGCCTCCCGGTCCGCGTCGGAGACGGCCCCGCTCAGCCGCTCGCCATAGGCGCCTTCGAGCGTGACATGGGCGCCGTCCTCGGCCAGCGCCGTGGTCGGGATGGCGTCGGCGGCGAGCGCCAATCCGTGCGCCGGAAGGTCGAGCCGGCGGATCAGCTCCGGGTGCAACTGGCCGAGGACGTGCGCCACCTGCGAGACGCGAAAGCCCGGGGCGAACGCGACGGTGCGCGCGGCGCCGCCGACCTCCGCCGCCGCCTCGAGCACCAGCACCCTCCTGCCTGCCTGGCCCAGCAGGGCGGCGCAGGCGAGGCCGTTATGGCCTGCGCCGATGATGACGGCATCAAACGACGGCATAGGCGTCGCTCATGCCGGTGGCGTCGCGCTTGAGGTCGCGCAGGATCTCGGCGGCGGCGTTGCGCCCCGGCGCGCCCATGACGCCGCCGCCGGGATGGGTGGAGGAGCCGCACATGTAGAGGCCCGGGATCGGGCTGCGATATTGCGCGTAGCCCGGCACCGGCCGGTTGAACAGCAACTGGTCGAAGGTGAGCTCGCCCTGGAAGATATTGCCCTCGGTCAGGCCGACCTCGGCCTCCAGCTCGCGCGGCGTGCGCACCTCGGCATGCAGGATCAGGCTTTTGAAATCGGGGGAGTATTCGGCGATCTGGTCGATCACGGTCCGGCCGAAGGCGTCGCGGTCGGCATCGGTCCAGTCGCGTCCCTCCACCTTGGGCGGGCAATATTGCACGAAGCAGCTCATGAAGTGCTTGCCGGGCGGGGTCATGGTCGGGTCGATGGTGGTCGGGATCATCATGTCGAGGAAGGGATCGGCCGACCATCGGCCGTATTTCCAGTCGTCATAGGCGCGCTCCATCCGCTCGACGCTGTCGGTGAAGTGCAGGTCGCCGCGATAGCAGGAGGAGTCCCGGGGCAAGGCCGGGAAGGTCGGCAGCCCGTCGAGGGCGATGTTGACCTTGCCGGAGGAACCGCGGATCTTGAACGCCTTCACCTTGCGGACGAAGTCCGGCGGCAGGGCGGCCTCGTCCACATGCCGGAGGAAGGTGCGCTTCACGTCCATGTTGGAGACGACGAGCTTGCCGCGGATCTCCTCGCCGCCTTCCAGCACCACGCCGACGGCGGCGCCGCCCTGGATGAGCACGCTGTCGATGCCCTTGCCGGTGCGGATCTCGCCGCCGCTCGCCTGAAGAGAGGCGGCGATCGCCTTGCTGATCGCGCCCATGCCGCCGCGCGCATAGCCCCAGGCGCCGACCGCGCCGTCGACCTCGCCCATGTAATGGTGCAGCAGCACATAGGCCGAGCCCGGCGACATCGGCCCGAGCGCCGTGCCGATGATGCCCGAGATCGAGAGGTTGGCCTTGACCACGTCGGTCTCGAAATATTCGGCCAGGAACTCGGCGATCGACATCGTCCAGAAGCGGATGGTGTCGGCCATCTCCGCCTCGGTCAGGTCGTAGAATTTCCGGCCGAGATGGAGCAGCTCGGCAAGGTCGCGCGGCTTCAGCGAGGTCGGATCCGGCGGTGTGCGCAGGAGGAACGGCCGGATGAAGCGGCACTGGCGGATCACGTCGGCGGAATAGCGGTCATAGGCCTCTGCGTCGCGCAGGGAGAAACGGCCGATCTCCCGGCGATGGGCGTCGTGGTCGCGATAGCTGCCGAGATAATCGCCGTCCCGCGTCAGCACCGCGCCGCCCTCGTAGGGGATGACCTGCAGCCCATGCCGGGGCAGATCGAGGTCGCGCATGATCTCCGGCCGCAGCAGCGAGCAGACATAGGAGCAGTTGGAATAGAGGAAGCCGGGATGAAGCGAACGGCTGACCGCGGCACCGCCGACCCAATCGTTCTTCTCCACCACCAGCACGCTGAGCCCGGCCTTGGCGAGATAGGCGGCGTTGACGAGGCCGTTATGCCCGGCGCCGACGATGATGGCGTCATAGATCTTCATGAAGGCGCCTCATGCCTGTGACCGGACCATTCGGTTCCTCGTGTCCCGGAGCAAGGTCCGGCACCGCGGATAGATCTTCCGGAGATATGTGTCGGCCGCGGGCCCCAACCTCGACCGTCATGGACGGGCTTGTCCCGTCCATCCACGTGAACTCGACCGAGACCTGTGATCGCGTGGATGGCCGGATCAAGTCCGGCCATGACGTTGCGGACAATGGTTCGAGAACTCACGCCCTCGCCCGGTGCTCGGGATCGCCCGCCAGCTCGTCGATCGTCAGGTCCACCGCCCGCTCGAACCCGGCCAGCGTCGTCTCCAGGCACCCTTCGTCATGGGCTTCGCAGACGAACCAGGGCTCGCGGCTGTCGGGCTCGCAGAGGACGCCTTGGTCATGCAGGTGCTGGGCCATCGCGTCGTAGAAGCTGTAGTCCGATGTCTTCCAGTCGCGATAATTCCGCGGCGGCTTCTCCGCGAAGAACAGGCCGCCCATCGAGGGATGGCCGGAGAAGGAATGGACGATGCCGCGGGCCTCGAGGATCCGGCTCATGCCTTTCTGCATCCGCAATCCGTAGCCGGCGATGGTCTCCAGCGCCGGCGTCTCCTCCAGGATCTCCAGCGTCTTGTTGGCGGCGGCCAGCGCGACGGAATGCGCGGTGTAGGTGCCGCCATGGGCGACACCCCGGCCGAAGCGGCGCATGATGTCCTCGCGCCCGGCCAGCGCCGCGATCTGGTAGCCGTTGGCCATGGCCTTGGCGAAGGTGCACAGGTCCGCCTTGACGCCCATCAGCGACTGGATGCCGCCGCGGGCGACGCGGAAGCCCGACTTGACCTCGTCGATGATCAGCACCACGCCATACTGGTCGCAGAGCCGGCGCACGGCCCGGACATAGTCGGGATCGGCGGTGATGGCGCAGCAATTGCCCTGGATCGGCTCCATCAGCATGGCGGCGATCTCGCCGGAGCGGCGCTTGAACAGGTCCTCCAGATAGTCCGCGTCGTTCATCGGCGCCTGGTGGATGAGCTGGCGCCCGATCTCGGGCACGCCCTGGCTGTAGGGGATCAGCGCCGGGTAGGTCTTGGAGCCGGGGTCCCAGTTGTCGACGTCCGAGGTCCACAGCGCCGCGTCGAACAACCCGTGATAGCCGCCCTCGAGGATGACGTAGCCGCTCCTGCCGGTGTAGCCGCGGGCGAGCCGCAGCGCCGCCATGACGGCCTCGGTGCCGGAATTGGAGAAGCGGACGAGCTCGGCCGCCGGCACCATGCGCGAGATCCGGCATGCCGCCTCGTATTCCCGCTCGGTGCCGAGCGCGAAGACGCCGCCGACCTCCATGCCCTGGCGGGCGGCCTCGTCGACGCGCGGATCGGCATAGCCCAGGATCGCCGGGCCGTAGCCGAGGCGGTAGTCGACATAGCCATTGTCGTCGAGGTCCCAGATGCGGCCGCCCTTGCCGCGCTTGACATAGATGGTCTTGTCCTCGCCCCAGTAGCGGAAGTTCGAGGCGACGCCGAGCGGCAGCCTGGTCAGCGCCTTGCGGAAATGGGCATTGCTCTTGGCGAGCGAGCGTTTGACGGGCTTTTCGTTGGCTCTCGACGTGGTGCTCAGGGCCATTGTCTCCCCCATCCGGGTTTGCGCCGTTGCCGATCGATGCCGCCATCCTGGCACGGGAGAGCGCCGATTGTCCACATCACTAATCAAACGTTCATTCGATAATGCGCGTTGACTGGCAAAACGTTCAGCAAGAACCGGTTGACAGGGCCGGCGATTGCTCTAGCGTGACAAGGGCTCCGCGAGGGATTTCGACGTGCCGACCACGCCAGGTTCACGAGAGGTCAGGCCGACCGGCGCCGCGGGCCCGGTGCCATGGCCGGCGCAGGGCGGCGCCCCCAGCCCCGGCGGACGGCCATGAGCACGGCGCCCGCCCCGTCGCCGACACGTCGCCAGGCCCAGAAGTCGGAGCGGCGTGCCGACCTGATCGAGGCGACGATCGACTGCCTGGCCAAGCACGGCTACGAGGCGACCACCGTCGCTGTCGTGGCCGAGGCCGTGGGCATGTCGCGCGGCATCGTCAATTTCCACTTCGACACCAAGCAGAAGCTGCTGCTGGCAACCCTGCGCCACCTCTCCGACGAGTACCGGGCCCATTGGCGCGCCGCCCTCACCGCGGCCGGCCCCTCGCCGGCCGCCCGGCTCTGGGCGCTGGCGGCGGCGGATTTCGACAAGCGCGTCTGCACGCCGCGCAAGCTGGCCGCCTGGTGCGCCTTCTGGGGCGAGGCGAAGTCGCGGCCGACCTACCGGGAGATGTGCGGGGCGAACGACGAGGAGTACCAGGGCACGGTGATCGAGCTGTGCACGGCGCTGGCGCCGCCCGGCCGCGATCCCGTGCGGCTCGCCCGCGGCATCGTCTGCATGCTGGAGGGGCTGTGGCTGCACCTCCTGATGGCGCCGAGGGACGTGTCGCGGGAGGAGGCCCGGGAGGTGGCGCTGTCCCAGCTCCGCACCCTGCTGCCACAGCATTTCGGCCCGGACGGCCCCGTCGCGGCCGAGATCGGCGAGGCGGCGCCATGAGCTTCGGCCTGCCCCCGAGCGCGCTCGCCTGGCGGGCGAAGGTCCGGCGCTTCGTCGACGAGGAGCTGATCCCGCACGAGGTCGAGGCGGAGATGAGCGGCGGCGAGCTGGCGCCGGCGCTGCTGCAGCGCCACGAGGCCTTGGCGATCGGGCTCGGCCTCGCCCGCATGGACGCGCCGCGGCGCCATGGCGGCCTGGAGCTGCCGCTGATCGACCAGGTCGCGGCGGCCGAGCAGATCGGCCGCGTCACCAATGCGCTGGGCTGGTGCTACCCCGAGGCCCAGTCCTGGATGTTCGAGGCCTGCGATGCCGGCCAGATCGAACGCTTCGTCCTGCCGATGATGCGCGGCGAACGGCATTTCTGCTACGCCATCACCGAGGAATTCGCGGGATCGGATGTCTCGGAGATCGCGACCACGGCGACGCCCGACGGCGACGACGTCCTGATATCAGGCGAGAAATGGCACGTCACCAGCGAGAACCTGGCCGACGTCATCCTGGTCCAGGCCCGGATCGGGGGCGATGGCGGCCAGGCCCTGTTCTTCGTCGAGAAGGGCGCGCCCGGCATCGCGGTCAAGCGCTCGCCGGCCTATAGCCACACCTACCGGCACCACCACCCGATCCTGGCTTTCGACCGGGTGCGGGTGCCGCAGGCCAACCTCATCGGCCCGCGCGATGCCGGCATGACCTTCGCCTATGCCTGGTTCCGGCGCGAGCGGCTGATGATCGCGGCCCGCTGCTGCGGCGCGATGGAACGGCTGGTCGAGGAGACCGCTGCCTTCGCCCGGGCGCGGCGGGTCGGCGGCGAGGCGCTCATCGACAAGCAGCTCATCGCCGCCATGCTCGCCGACAGCCTCGTCGACCTGCAGGCGGCGCGGCTGATCACCTACGAGGCGGCGGCGGCGCACGATGCCGGGCTCGATCTCAAGACGCTGCATGCGCGCTGCTCGATCGCCAAGCTGTTCGCCTCGGAGGCGGCGGGACGGGTCGCCGACCGCTGCGTTCAGGTGTTCGGCGGGCGCGGCTACATGCGCGAGAACGTCGCCGAACGGTTCTGGCGCGAGTTGCGGGTCGACCGCATCTGGGAAGGCGCCAGCGAGATCCAGCGCCTGATCATCGCCAACGCCCTCGCCAAGCGCGGCGTGGACGGCACGATCGGCGGAACCTGACCGGCCCGTTCCCGCCGCGGGAGGACGGACCGGCAAACCAGCGTCTCGCGGCCAAACGAGGGGACTTCGCCATGATCCCGGTTTCCAAGCGCCTGTCGCTGTGTTGCGCCGCCGCCGTCGCCGGCCTCCTCGCCGCATCCGCGGCCCGGGCCGACGAGGAGAAGGTCCTGCACGTCTACAACTGGGCCGACTATATCGGCGAGACCACGCTGGCCGACTTCGAGAAGGAGACCGGCATCAAGGTGGTCTACGACACCTATGACGCTTCCGAGACGGTCGACGCCAAGATGATGGCCGGCAAGTCGGGCTATGACGTGGTGCTGCATTCCGGCAGCTTCCTGCCGCGCCTGATCAAGGCGGGGGCGTTCCAGAAGCTCGACAAGGCGAAGCTGACCAACTGGGGCAATCTCGACCCGCACACGCTCGGCATCATCGCCACCTACGACCCGGGCAACCAGTATGGCGTGCCCTATATGTGGGGCACGGTCGGCATCACCTACAACCTCGACATGGTCAAGGAGCGGATCAAGGACGCGCCGCTCGACTCGCTCGACATGCTGTTCAACCCGGATTACGCGGGCAAACTTAGGGATTGCGGCATCTCGGTGCTGGACAGCCCCACCGACATCATGCCGATGGCGCTGGCCTATTTCGGCAAGAAGCAGGACACCGAGGATCCCGCCGACTACCAGGTGGTGGTCGACGCCTTCGCCAAGGTCCATGACGCCATCAAGACCTTCGACAGCGAGAACTATCTCAACGCCCTGCCCAACAAGGAGCTGTGCATGGCGTTCACCTGGTCGGGCGACTATGCCACCGCGATGACGCGCGCCAAGGAGGCGGGCGTCGATCTTCATCTGCAATATGTCGTGCCGAAGACCGGCGCCCCCGCCTGGTTCGACGCCTGGGTCATCCCAGCGGACGCGCCGCATCCGCAGAATGCCCAGCTGTTCCTGAACTACATGCTGCGGCCCGAGGTCATCGCCGCCGCGACCAACACCACGCACTACGCCAACTCGATTCCCGCCTCGAACAAGCTGGTCGACCCCGCCATCCTCAACGACCCGGCGGTCTATCCCGACGCGGCGGTGCAGGCGCGGATCTGGGCCAAGGTCTCGGCGACGCAGAGCGGACAGCGGGAGTTCACCCGGGCGTGGAGCCGGATCCGGACGGGGCAATAGGAGGCGAAGGCCCCGCGGAGCCCCGCAGATGCCTGCCCTCCCCCCGCAAAAGCTCCCCGACCTCCAGGCCCGGCCCTGGCTCGATCCCAAGGCCCCGGCCTTCGTCGAGATCGAACGGGTCACCAAGAAGTTCGGCGAGTTCGTCGCGGTGCAGGACGTCTCGCTGAAGATCTACCGGCAGGAGCTGTTCTGCCTGCTCGGCGGATCGGGCTGCGGCAAGACCACGCTCCTGCGCATGCTGGCCGGCTTCGAGACGCCGAGCGCCGGCCGCGTGCTGATCGACGGGGTCGACGTCACCACCGTGCCGCCCTATGCGCGGCCGGTGAACATGATGTTCCAGTCCTATGCGCTGTTTCCGCACATGAGCGTGGAGCAGAATGTCGGCTATGGGCTGAAGCACGACAGGCTGACCCGGGCCGAGGCGAAGGACCGGGTCGAGGAGATGCTGGACCTCGTGCAATTGCAGGGGTTCGGCCGGCGCAAGCCGCACCAGCTCTCCGGCGGCCAGAAGCAGCGCGTGGCGCTCGCCCGGGCCCTGGCCAAGAAGCCGAAGCTGCTGCTGCTCGACGAGCCGCTGGGGGCGCTCGACAAGAAGCTGCGCGAGCAGACGCAGTTCGAGCTGATGAACATCCAGCACCAGGTCGGCGTCACCTTCGTGGTGGTGACGCACGACCAGGAGGAGGCGATGGTGCTGGCCTCCCGTCTCGCGGTGATGGACCGCGGCGCCATCATGCAGGTGGGCACGCCCTCCGACGTCTACGAATATCCCAACTGCCGCTTCACCGCCGACTTCATCGGCTCGATCAACCTGTTCGAAGGCACGGTGACGGCGGTTGAGGGCGCGCGCGTCGTCGTCGCCTGCGAGGACATGCCCGTGCCGCTGGTGGTGGAGGCTCCCGCCAGCCTGCAGGTCGGCACGCCCGTCGCCGTGGCCGTGCGGCCGGAGAAGATCGCCATCGGCCGCGACCGGCCGGCGGAGACCGGCTTCAACGCCGCGCCGGGCCAGGTCTATGACCTCGGCTATTTCGGCGACCGCTCCCTGTTCCGGGTGAAGCTGCCCTCGGGCCGCATCGTGCTGGTCAGCGGCCAGAACAGCCGTCGGGCGCGCGACGACGAGCGGCCGGTGGATTGGGACGACGCGGTGTGGCTGTCCTGGCCGGCCCATGCCGCGCTGGTGCTGACGGAATGAAGGGGGCATTTGCCAATGGGATGGAAGCGCGACTACCCCTCTCCCGGCCGGGAGAGGGGCAGGGGTGAGGGACTAGACGGTCCCGGACATGGCAGGCCCTTTGCCGGCGCTGCATCGATCGGCCGCTTCATTGCCGACACGTTCAGACCCTCACCCCTGCCCCTCTCCCGGCCGGGAGAGGGGTTTCCGAGCGCTATAGTTGAACGCTGCGCTCGCCAGGGCGCGCCATGAGCAAACCTGCCTTCCGAGACCGTTTCCGCATCTCCTGGAAGGCGCCGGTCGCCGGCATTCCCTATCTCTGGCTGCTCCTGTTCTTCCTCGCCCCGTTCCTGATCGTGCTGAAGATCAGCATCGCCGACGGGGTGGTGAGCCTGCCGCCCTATACGCCGCTGTGGAGCTGGAACGATGACGGGTCGCTCGCCATCCGGCTGCAGTTCGGCAACTACCATTACTTCATCAAGGACCCGCTCTACATCATCGCCTATCTCAACTCGCTGAAGATCGCGGCGATCTCGACGGTGCTCTGCCTCCTCGTCGCCTATCCGATCGCGCTCGCCATTGCGCGCTCCTCGCCGACCGGGCGCAGCGTCTACATGCTCCTGATCATCCTGCCGTTCTGGACCTCGTTCGTCCTGCGCATCTATGCCTGGATGGGCCTCCTCAACCGCAACGGGCTGATCAACGCCGCGCTGATGCATCTCGGCCTGATCGACCAGCCGATCACGATGATGAACACCGACTTCGCGGTGTATCTCGGCATCGTCTATTCCTATCTGCCGTTCATGGTGCTGCCGATCTACGTGGCGCTGGAGAAGATGGATGCCAGCCTGCTCGAGGCGGCCGGCGATCTCGGCTCCAGGCCCTGGCAGGTGTTCCGCGACGTGACGCTGCCCCTGTCGATGCCGGGCGTCATCGCGGGATCACTGCTGGTCTTCATCCCGGCGACCGGGGAATATGTCATCCCGGCCCTGCTCGGCAGTCCGGGCAGCCCGATGATCGGGCGGGTGCTGTTCGACGAGTTCTATGTCAATCGGGACTGGCCGGTGGCCTCCGCCGTCGCGGTGGTGCTGGTGCTGATCCTGGTGGCGCCGATCCTGTGGTTCCAGCGGGCGCAGATGCGCCAGGCGGAGGCGGGCCGATGAAGGGGCGCTCCGGCTTCCTGACGCTGTGCCTGTTCGGCGGGCTGATCTTCCTCTACGGCCCGATCCTGACGATGATCGTCTATTCCTTCAACGTCTCGAAGCTGGCGACGGTGTGGGGCGGGTTCTCGACCAAATGGTATGGCGAGCTCCTCGACAACACGCAGGTGATCGATGCGGCGCTGCTCAGCCTGCGCATCGCGGCGGTGTCGGCCACCGTGGCGACGGCGTTCGGCACGCTGGCCGGGATCACCCTGGCGCGGTTCGGCCGGTTCCGCGGCTGCACCCTGTTCTCCGGCATGATCACCGCGCCGCTGGTCATGCCGGATGTGATCACCGGGCTGTCGCTGCTCCTCCTGTTCGTCGCCATGGAGCAGGCGATCGGCTGGCCGGACGGGCGGGGCAGCCTGACCATCATCATCGCCCACATCACCTTCTCCATGGCCTATGTCGCCGTGATCATCCAGTCGCGCCTCGCCGCCATGGACAATTCCCTGGAGGAGGCGGCACTCGACCTCGGGTCCCGGCCGCTGCAGGTGATGGTCGACATCACCCTGCCGCTGCTGGCTCCCGGCATGGTGGCGGGCTGGCTCCTGGCCTTCACCCTGTCGCTCGACGATCTCGTCATCGCCACCTTCACCACCGGGCCCGGCGCCAACACGCTGCCGATGGTGGTGTTCTCCAAGGTCAAGCTCGGGGTGAAGCCCGACATCAACGCCCTGGCGACGATCGTGATCCTGACCGTCGGGCTGGTGGTGGCGGCCGCCTCGATCATCGGCGGGCGGGTGCAGCGCCAGCGCCTCGCCGATACGCAGCGCGCCGCCGCCGAGCCGGCGAGCGCCGGGCCACGCACCGCCCGGCTGGTGCGGCGGAGACGGGAGTGAGGCGCGAAAAGCCTTCTCCAACGAAGTTGGGGAAGGCATTCAGACTGCCCCTCACCGCGCCTGCGGCATGTCCTGGCGCACCCAGTCGTGCAAGGCCCGGACATTGACTTCCTTGTCCGACAGCACGCCGCGCTCATAGGTCCCGGCGTTGAGGTTCTCCTGCACGGATTCGATCAGCGCATTGTCCTCGTGGTGCACCCCGAAATTGATGCGCTGCCCGAGATATTGCACCGCCTCGAGCTGCCGGTCCGCCTGCCTCGGGCCGTAGCTGCGCCAGCGGATCCGCGAACGTCCGGGGCCGAGCGGGGTGATGTGGTAGAAGTCGACCTGGTCGGGGAAGGTCTCGATGGCGACGCCGGGATACATGTAGAAATAGCTCCAACGCCGCCGCTGCGCCGGCGGCAGGTGCTCGCTCGCCAGCAGGAGCCGCGCATACATCCGCGTCGACCAGTCGCCCCGCACCTCCTCGCGCATCACGTGGCTGAGGCGGATGGTGCGGGTGGCGTGGTCCGGCTCGCGGTCATAGTCCTTGGCCATCAGCGCGCTGAGGCCGGGATGGCCGACGGGAAAGTGGTAGTCCTCGAGGTAATTGTCCCAGACATTCTTCCAGTCGGCCTCGACCGTGCCCTGCCAATAGTCGGAGATCGGCACCATGTCCGCGATGGCGTAAGGCGCGAGCTCCTCGGCATAGGGCGCATAGCGCTCTGCCACCGAGGCGCCGCCGGGCGCGAAGCGGACGAAGACGAAGCCGCAGAAGATCTCCGAGTCCACCGGGAACAGGCCGAGATTGGCCTTGTCCAGCTTCGGGAAGGTGCGCGAGGCGGCGATCCCTCTCAGCACGCCCTGCGTGTCGTAGCACCAGGCATGGTAGGGGCATTGCAGGACGGTGTCGGTGTGTCCCTGCCGGTGCGGCGCGATGGCGTGGGCGCGATGGCGGCAGACATTGTGGAAGACGCGCACCGCGCCGTCCTCGCCGCGCATGGCGAGGACGCGCTTGCCGAGCACCTCCATGGTGACGTAGTCGCCCGGAGTCGGCAGCTCGCCGACATGGCAGAGCACATGCCAGGCCGGCAGGTGCACGCGCTCGACCTCGGCGGCCGAGAAGGCCGCGTCGCGATAGGTCCAGGCCGGCAGGGTCAGGCGCGCGAGATAGTCCCGCTCCTCCTCGGACAGGTCCTCGGTCTCGGCCGCCTTGTCCTGCGGCGGATCCGCGGCGAACAGGCTGGGGAACAGGTTCTTCAGGTAAAGCCGGCAGAGCTCGAGGCCGGCGGCATGGTCGAAGGCCTCGCCCTCCACCAGCGCTTCCTGCCAGAGATTGTCGACAAGGCCGCAGAGGCCCAGCGCAGCGGACCTAGCATCGACCGCGACGCCCGCCGTGGCGACGAGATCTGCGACCAGCGCCCGCACCGCATCCTGGTAGGCCCGGTCCGAGGCGCCGCAGACCGCCATATAGTCGGCCCGCGCCCCACTCTCGCCCCAGAACGCGGTCCAGACCGCGAGCTTGACCGGCGTGGCGATGGTCTTGTCGAAATTCACGGCGAGCAGCGCCATGATCGCCTCGACCGGCTTGCCGGCGTGGGGCGCCACCGCCGCCTCGCAGGCCTCGCGATGCTCGTCGGCCAGGCGCCCGATGGTGGCGGCCAGGAGGTCCTGCTTCGAGGTGAAATGGAAATTGACCATGCCGGCGGTGAGGCCGGCGAGCTTGGCCACCTTCTCCAGCGTCACGTTCGACAGGCCGTGCCGGGCAATCGCCTCCATCGCCGCTTCCAGGAGCTGCTCGCGCCGCTCTTCCTGCGGCCGGCGCATGCGGGCGGATTTTCCCGGACGGTCGAGCATGGCGCGGCTCCCGATATCTTTTCGAATGGTCATATGATAGTGCCGAATGGATGTTTTGTAAATCGTCGCGGATCGGCAGGGCCGCGCGTCAGATTCCGAGCCATTCGAGGCCGGCCGGCAGGTCCGCGGCGGCGTAGTCGACCTGCAGCACCCGCCGGCGGCCCGGTTCGGCGGCAGCCTCCGAGGCGTGCAGGATCGGCGTGGCATAAAGCCAGACGTCGCCGGCCGCGGCGAGGCAGGCACGGACGCCGCAATCCCGCACGATGCCGGGAATGTCGGCCTCGGCGATCCGCCCGAGGCGGTGCGAGCCCGGCGCGACCAGGAGCGGCGCGTTGCCGGCGGGCACGGGATCGAGATGGACCCGCAGCGTAACCATCCCGGCGAGCAGCGCACAGGGCGGGGCCACATGCGGCATGCCGCCCTTGACGGTCCAGGGGCCGAACCCGTCGACGTCGAGACGCCCGACAACGGCGATGGTCCGGTCCTGGTGCCAGGCCAGCGCCCAATTGTTTGCCGGCGTCTTGTCGAACAGGACGGCGCGGACGGGCCGGCAGCCTGCTCCGATCGCGCCGACGGCGATGGCGCCGACCGCGCCGGACGGCGCCAGGAGCAGGCCGAGGGCGGCGATGCCGCGCAGCCGGATGCCCGCCCGATCCGGCGGCAGGCCGGCGATGGCCGCTTCGATCGCGGCGAGATCGGCCGCGACGGCGCCGCGGAACGGCTGCGCGCCGTCCCGCGCGAAAGTCATCGCGCCGTCCGTCATCCCATGCCCCTCAGCGCCGCACCCCGACCTCGTCGATATGGTTGAGCAGGTCCGCCGGGCTGTCGAACACGCGGAAGGCGCCGCTGCGCTCGAGCTCGTCCTCGCCATAGCCGCCGGTGAGCAGGCCGATGGCGAGCGCCTTGGCGCGGCGGGCGGCCAGGACGTCCCATATGGAATCACCGACGACGAAGGCATCCTCGATCGGGTGGCCGAGCCGGTCGGCGGCGGCGAGGAACAGGTCCGGGTCGGGCTTGGCGTATTGGACCTGGTCGCGCGTCACCACAGGCACCTCGGTCGGGTCGACGCCGAGCGAAGCGATGGAGGGAGCGGCGGTCTCCATCCGGCCCGAGGTGGCGATGGCCCAGGGCACGCCGCGGTCGGTGAGAAAGCGCAGCAGCTCGACCGCGCCCGGCAGCGGCCGCACCGAGGTGCCGAGCCGGCGGAAGGCGGCGGCGTGCAGGGCGCGCATGCGGTCGAGCCGGTCGGTGGTGATCTCGACGCCGATCTCGCGCAGCAGCATGTTGGTGAACAGGCCGCCGCTCATGCCGATCTTGCGGTGGATCTGCCAGACCGGCAGGCTGATCCCCTCGCCCTGCAGCGCCTCGTGCCAGGCCAGGACGTGCTGGTAGACGCTGTCGACCAGCGTGCCGTCGAGATCGAACAGGAAGGCGGTGCGGCTGAGGGGCATGGCTGGTCTTTCCGTGGCGGTCGCTCGATGGTAGCGGCGCGCCGCCGGTCCGCGCAACCGCGCCGCTACCCCCGGGCGTAGAGCCGCGCCGCCAGCGCCGGCCAGCCGAGCCGCACCGGCTCGCTCGCCCGCGGCAGGCCGCCGGCGAAGTCGCCGCAGGGCAGGCGCAGCGACACGTCCTCGCCCCAGGCGGTGCGCGTCAGCACGTGGACGACGTCGCCGAGAAAGGTGGTGTCGACCACCGTCGCCGCCACCGTGGCCGCCGGCGAAGCCTCGCCGGCCCGCGCCAGGGTGAGCCGGTCGGGCCGCACCATGATCGAGACGGCGTCGCCGACGCCGAGGCCCCGGGCCGGCAGGTCCGGCACCAGGGTCCCGTCCGGCAGCGCCGCCTCGACGCGGTCGCCGGCCACCCGCGTGACCTTGCCCGGCAGGAAGTTGGAATTGCCGATGAAGCCGGCGACGAAATGGGTGGCCGGCGTCTCGTAGAGGTCGCGGCCCGAGCCGATCTGCTCGATCCGGCCCTGGTTGAACAGCGCCACCCGGTCGGACAGGCGCAGCGCCTCCTCCTGGTCGTGGGTGACATAGAGGATGGTGACGCCGGTCTCGTTGTGGATGCGCTTGATCTCGAACTGGATCTCCTCGCGCAGCTTCTTGTCGAGGGCCGAGAGCGGCTCGTCCATGAGGAGGAGCGGCGGGTCGTAGGCGAGCGCGCGGGCGAGGGCGACGCGCTGCTGCTGGCCGCCGGAGAGCTCGCCCGGCATGCGGTCGGCGTAGCGATCGAGCCGCACCAGCTTCAGCATGGCCGCGACCTTGCCGTCGATCTCCGCCTTCGGGCGGCGGCGCACCGAGAGGGGGAAGGCGACGTTGCCGGCGACGGAAAGGTGCGGGAACAGGGTGTAGCGCTGGAACACCATGCCGATATTGCGCTTGTTGGAAGGCACGGCGAGCAGGGAGGCGCCCTCGAGCAGCACGTCGCCGGCGGAGGGGTCCTGAAAGCCGGCGATGACGTAGAGCGTCGTGCTCTTGCCCGAGCCGGACGGACCGAGGAAGGTGACGAACTCGCCCTTGGCGATGTCGAGCGAGACGTCCTCCACCGCCGTGACCGTGCCGTAGCGCTTGGCGATGCCCCGGATGGAGAGGAAGGGTGTCGTCATGGCTTGTCCCTTCGCAGGAAGGCGGCGGCGAGCATCAGGATCATGGTGAAGCCGACCAGCAGCGCGGAGACCGCGGCGATGACCGGCGACAGGTCCTGGCGCAGTGTCGAGAAGATGCGGACGGGCAGCGTCTGCAGGTCGGGGCTGGCCATGAAGATGGCGATCACCACCTCGTCCCAGGAGGCGAGGAAGGAGAAGATTGCCGCGCCGAACAGGCCGAGCCGGATGGCGGGGATGGTGACGCGCAGCTTGGCCTCGAGCGGGCTGGCCCCGCACAGCACCGCCGCATCCTCGATGGTCTTGTCGAAGCGCTCCAGCGCATTGCAGATGGAGATGATGGCAAAGGGCAGCGCCACCACCAGATGGGCGATGACGAAGCCGGCGAAGCTGCCGTTGAGGTGGAGCCGCAGGAAGAGGGCGTAGAGCGCCACCGCCAGCACCACCACCGGCAGCACCATCGGCGTCAGGAACAGGGCGCGCAGGAATTCCCGGCCGGGAAAGCGCCCGCGCGTCAGGCCGAAGGAGGCCATCAGGCCGAGGCCGGTCGCGAGCACCGTCACGGTCAGGGCGATCTTCAGGCTGGTGAGGAAGGCGGCGAGCCAGTCGGGATCGGCCAGGAGCTGGCGATACCATTTCAGCGTCCAGGCCGGCGGCGGGAACTGCAGCCATTGCGAGGAGCCGAAGGACAGCGCCACGATCAGGGCGATCGGCAGCAGGAGGAAGACGCCGACGAGGCCGCCGATGGCAGCGAGGACGTAACGCAGGGCGCCGAGGCGGGAGAAGTCGAGCAGCATCGCCTCACCTCGCCGGCGTGCCGAAGCCGAAGAACCGGATCTGCACGGCATAGATGGCGAGCGTCACGGCGAGCAGCACCACCGCCGCCGCGCCGGCCAGGCCCCAGTTCAGGAGCGACTGCACGAGCTGGGCGATCAGCTCGGCCAGCATCATGTTGGACGTGCCGCCGAGCAGGGCCGGCGTGACGAAATAGCCGAGCGACATGACGAAGACCATCAGCACGCCGGCGGCGACGCCCGAGGCGACCAGCGGCAGAAACACGCGCGTGAACGCCTGCAGACGGCTCGCCCCGCACAGCGAAGCGGCCTGGAACACGGCGGGGTCGAGCGTGCGGATGGTGGCGTGCAGCGGCAGGATCATGAAAGGCAGCATGATGTAGGTCATGCCGATGGTGACGCCGACGAGGTTGTTGATCAGCGCCAGCGGCTCGGCGATCAGCCCGAGCTGCATCAGCGCCCGGTTGATGATGCCGGTGCGCTGCAGCAGCACCATCCAGGCATAGGTGCGGGCGAGCAGGTTCGTCCACATCGACAGGATGATGATGCCGAACAGGAGGGTCGACCAGGGCCGCGGGGCGATGGCGAGCAGCCAGGCGACGGGGAAGGCGAGCAGCAGGGTCACCAGCGTCACCAGCCCGGCGACCAGGAAGGTGTTGGTGAAGACCTTCAGATAGGTGGTGGAGCCGAACACCTCCGCATAATTCTGCAGGCCGGGCTGCGGCTCCAGCACGCTGCGCAAGAGGAGGGCGAGCACGGGCACGACGAAGAACAGCAGCACCAGGGCGAGCGCCGGCACGGTCGGTCCGAAGCCGGCAAAGGACCGGCGGAGCGGGACGGCTGGTTGGACTTGGAGGGCTGGGGCGGTGGTCATGGGGCGTGGGGTGGTGCCGCGATTGTGGAACACTCAAGGAGGGAATGCATCAGGACCGACGCACCTCGTTTGTTGCAGGTAAGGGCGTATCCGGCGAACGGCATATGCATCTCGTGGCGCTGTCCCCTGCCGTCATGGCCGGGCTTGACCCGGCCATCCACGCGGACACATTCCGGAGTCGCGTCAAACACCGCCGATGTCGCAGCGAACACAAGCCTATGTCGCGTTCGCGTGGATGGCCGGGTCAAGCCCGGCCATGACGGCCTGAGTTCCCGCGCACCTGGGACGACGATCGTCTTCACGTCTTCATAAAGTCGATCGAGCCCCTCGTCTCCCCTCACTTCGCCTGCCAGTCGTACCAGCGCTTGCCGATCTCGTCGCGGTGCTCGGCCCAGTAGCCCATGTCGAGATTGATCTGGGTCGCCTTGAACTGGTCGGGCAGGAAGGAGGCGATGCCGGGGTCGAGCAGGTCCTTCGACTTGAGGTTAGTCGGCGCGTAGTTGGTCTCCTTGGCCATGTCGGCCTGAGCCTTGGCGCTCGAGGCCTCGGCGAGGAACTTCATCGCCGCGTCCTTGTTCTTGGCGCCCTTCGGCACGACGAGCACGTCGGCGGCGGTGAGGTTCTGGTCCCAGGACAGGCCGACATCCGGGTTGTCCGCCTGGATGGCGAAGATGCGCCCGTTCCAGAACATGCCGATCGGCGCCTCGCCCGAGGCCAGGAGCTGCTGGGACTGGGCGCCGCCGCCCCACCAGACGATGTCCGACTTGATGGTGTCGAGCTTCTTGAAGGCACGGTCGAGATCGAGCGGGTAGAGCTTGTCGGGGGCGACGCCGTCGGCGAGGAGGGCGATCTCCAGGACGCCGGGGGCGGACCACTTGTAGAAGGTGCGCTTGCCCGGGAAGGCCTTGGTGTCGAACAGGTCGGCCCAGCGCGACGGCTCCTTGCCGCCGAAGGCGCTCTTGTTGTAGCCGAGCACGAAGGAATAATAGAAGCTGCCGACGAAATGGTCGGAGACGAAGCGCGGGTCGAGGTCGTCCTTCTTGATCACCGAGAAGTCGAGCGGCTCCAGGAGCCCGGCCTTGGCCGCGGCCACGGCGAAGTCGCCCTCGACGTCGACCACGTCCCAGTCGACATTGCCGCTCTCGACCATGGCCTTCAGCTTGCCGTAGTCGGTCGGGCCGTCCTGCTTGACGGCAATGCCGCTCGCGGCGGTGAAGGGCTCGGCCCAGGCCTTCTTCTGCGCGTCCTGGGTGGTGCCGCCCCAGCTGGTGAACACCATGCTCTGGGCGCGGGCGCCGCTGCCGGCGAGGGCGATGGTGAGCGCGGCGAGGCCGGCTGCGACGATCCTGGCTGCTTTCATGTCGTGGTCCCCTTCATGGCTCGATTTTCGTTGCTCTGGCTCGGATGGTTCCGCCCGCAGCCGTCAGGTCAGCGGCGAGAAGGCGGTCGGCTTCAGGATCTTGTTGTCCATGACCTCGATCAGGGCCTGGATCTTGGGCAGGAACACCTGCCAGCGCGGGTCGGCGGCCAGCGCCGCCCGCCTTGCCTCGCGATCGCCAAGGTCCTCGTAGGCCCAGACATGGACGATCTCGTTCAGCGGGCCGATCTCGGAGACGAAATAGCCGACGAGGCGGCCGAGATGGCCCTTCTGGAGGGCAATGCCTTCCTCCTCGACCAGCTTCAGATAGGCCGGGACGGTGCCGGTCCTGAGGCGATAGGTGCGCATCTCGTAGATCATCGCCCCCGTCCTCAGCGCATCACGAAGGGATCGGGGATCGGATCGTCGGAGGTGCGGATCCAGACCGATTTGGTCCTGGTGTAGTCGAGAATCGACTCGGCGCCGCCCTCGCGGCCGAGGCCCGACTGGCCGTAGCCGCCGAACGGCACGATCGGCGATACCGCCCGATAGGTGTTGACCCAGACGATGCCGGCCCTGAGGCGGCGGATCAGGCGGTGGGCGCGGGTGAGGCTGGCCGTGAACACGCCGGAGGCCAGGCCGAAGCGGGTGTCGTTGGCCTTGGCGACGGCCTCCTCCTCGGTGTCGAAGGGGACGACGCTCAAGACCGGGCCGAACAGCTCCTCGGCGACGCAGGGCACGGCGTTGTCCGCGGCCGTGACGATGGTCGGCTCGAAGAACCAGCCCTCCGGCAGGCCGGCGGGGCGGCCGCCGCCGCAGGCGATGCGCGCGCCCGCCGCGAGGCTGCGCGCCAGGACCGCCTCGATATGCTCGCGCTGGCGCAGCGTCGCCAGCGGCCCCATCTCGGTCGCAGGGTCCTGGGGATCGCCGATGCGGATCTTCGCCGCCTTGGCCTTGAGGATCTCGACCAGCCGGTCATGGGCGGAGCGCTCGACATAGAGGCGCGAGCCGGCGACGCAGCTCTGGCCGGTGGCGGCGAAGATGCCGGCGATGATCGCGTTGGAGACGCTGTCGAGGTCGGCGTCGGCGAAGACCAGGACCGGCGACTTGCCGCCGAGCTCCAGCGTCGTGTGGGCGAGGTTTTCGGCGGTGTTGCGCACGACGTGCCTGGCCGTCGCCGGACCGCCGGTGAAGGCGACGCGCGAGACCAGGGGATGGCTGGTCAGGGCCCGCCCGGCCGGCTCGCCGAAGCCGGTGAGGATGTTGACGACGCCCTTGGGAAAGCCGGCTTCGTCGACCAGCCGGGCGAACTCCAGGAGCGGCGCCGGGCCGTCCTCGGAGGCCTTCAGCACGACGGTGCAGCCAGCGGCGAGCGCCGGGCCGAGCTTCACGGCGGAGAGGAAGAGCTGCGAGTTCCACGGCACGATGGCGGCGACCACGCCGATCGGCTCGCGCCGCGTGAACACCTCCATGTCCGGCTTGTCGATCGGCAGATGCGCGCCCTGGACCTTGTCGGCGAGGCCGCCGAAATAGCGATAATAATCCGCGACATAGCCGATCTGGGCCTTGGTCTCGCGGATGATCTTGCCGGTGTCGCGCGTCTCAAGCTCGGCAAGGCGCACGGCATGCTCGGCAACGAGATCGCCGAGCTTCATCAGCAGCCGGCCGCGCTGGGTGGCGGTGAGGCCGGCCCAGGCGGGATCATGGAAGGCGCGGTCGGCCGCCTCGACGGCGCGGTTCACCTCCGCCTCGCCGGCCGCGGGCATCAGCGCCCAGGCCCTGCCGGTGGCGGGATCGAGGCTTTCGAACGTGTTCTCCGCGTCGACGAAGGCACCGTCGATATAGAGCTGGAAGCGGGTGAGGCTCATGGGCGCCCTCCCTCAGGCGAAGGCCGGCAGGACATGGCGGATGAAGAGGTCGAGCGACTTCTTCTTGGCGGCGTGCGGCAGGCCGCTGTCGATCCAGATCGAGAACTGGTCGTAGCCGAGCGCCTCGTAGCCCCTCAGGCGGGCGATCACCTCGTCCGGCTCGCCGATGACCAGGTTCCGGCGCACCGCCTCCGGCGAATATTGCGGCATGGCCGCCATCTCCGCTTCGCTCAGCGGGTCCATGAAGCCCTGGCGGATCGGCCGCTTGTTCTGGAACCAGGCGCCGAACAGGCAGTAGAAGGCGCTGAGCTGCTTCGACAGGACCTCGGTCTCGGCCGGGGAGTCGGCGACGAAGGTGTGCTGCAGCAGCATGATGCGCGGGCGCGGCACCTCGGGATGGTTGGCGACGGCGGCGTTGAAGCGCTCCATCAGGCTGGCGACCTCGCCGTCGCCGGAGGCGAGCGGCGTCACCTGGACGTTGCAGCCGCTGGCGACCGCGAAATCGTGGCTTGAGGGATCGCGGGCGGCGATCCAGACCGGCAGCTCGGCCTGCACCGGCTTGGGCGAGGCCGTGCTGGAGGGGAAGGACCAGAACTCGCCCTGATGGGCATAGTCGCCCTGCCAGAGCCGCTTCACCGCCGGCACCAATTCGCGCATGCGTTGGCCGGCGCCCCAGGCATCGAGGCCGGGCATCAGGCGCTCATATTCGAAGGAGTAGGCGCCGCGCGCCACGCCGAGGTCGAGCCGGCCGTTGCAGGCGACGTCCGCCAGCGCCGCTTCGCCGGCGAGCCGGATCGGGTGCCAGAACGGGGCGATCACATTGCCGGTGCCGAGCCGGATCGTGTGGGTCTTCGCCGCGAGATAGGCGAGCTGCACGAAGGGATTGGGCGCGATGGTGAATTCCATCGCGTGGTGCTCGCCGATCCAGGCGGTCTCGAAGCCGGCGGCCTCGGCCGTCAGCACCAGCTCCTCCACCTCCTCGAACAGCGTGCGATGCGGCTTGGCCGGATCGTTGCGCTCCATGTGGACGAAGAGCGAGAACTTCATGGATGCCTCCGGGTCTCAGGCCGAGCGCGCCAATGTCTGCACGGTGCCGCGCTCGGCGTCGCCGACATAGACGCCGAAGACGTCCTCGCGGCGCTCACGGACATAGCGGCGCAGCATCGAGCGCGTCGCCTCGTCGCGCAGCCGCTCCCAGGGGATGGCGTCGAAGCCGATCAGGCGCACGGCGCCGGCCTCGACCGGCGGCTCCAGCAGCGTGCCGCGATAGACGATCGACATGGCGCCGGGTCCGGCCTGCGGGTCCTCGAACACGGCGAAGAGGAAGCCGAGCTCGGCCTTGATGCCGAGGGTGCGCATGCGGCCGGTGAGGCTGGCCGGGTCGGTGCCGCTGCCGAGCGCCGCGCCCGACGGCAGGTCGAGGCGGCCGGCATCGTCGGCGACGAACAGGATCGCACTGTCGTGCTCCAGGATGGCGCCGACCCGGGTGCGCCCGCCGCTGGCCGCGACCTTGTCGAGAGCGAGGCCGAAGGTGACATGGGCGCCGCGGCAATAGCCGAGGGGATTGGCCGGCGCCTGGTCGAAGCCGAGGACCTCGCCGATCAGGATGATGTGGTCGCCGGCCTCGACCACGTCGTGGCGGCGGCAGTCGAACCAGGCGGCGACATCGGCGAGGATCGGGCTGCCGGTGATGCCCTTGCGCCAGGCCGCCCGCGCGAACTTGTCGGCATTGCGGGTGGCGAACAGGCTGGAGACATCGGCCTGGGTCTCCGCCAGGATGCTGACGGCGAAATGGCCGGCCGCCGAGAACACGGGATAGCTCGAGGCGGTCTTGGCGATGCAGATCAGCACCAGCGGCGGGTCGAGCGACACCGACGTGAAGGAGTTGGCGGTGAAGCCGCGCGGCTCGCCGTCCTCCTGCAGCGTCGCGACCACGGTGACGCCGGTGAGGAAGGTGCCGAGCGCCTTGCGGAAGGCCAGGCGGTCGAACCCGGCGGCCGGCGCCGTCTCGATGCCGTCCTTCGCCTGTCCCTTCGCGCCGGCCTCGCCGAGGAAGGCGAGCAGCCGGCGGTTGATCTCGCCCGGCGCGGTGAGGGTCATCATATGCCGCTCGTGCGGCACGATCTCGGCCCGGCCGTGCGGCGCCAGGCGCGCCATCGCCTCCGACATGGCGGGGCTGGAATTGGGATCGCCGGCGCCTGTCATGAAGAGCGCCGGCGCGGCAAGGCCGGCCAGGCGGTCGCGATGCGCCGCGTCGGCGGTGGCGAAGAGGCGATAGGTCCGCTCATAGCCGACGGGGTCGACGCCATCGAGGAGGGCGCGGACCGTGGCCGCCGCCGCGCTCCATTCGGGCGGCACCGGCTCGCCGAACCAGCGGGCGATGGTGCCGGCCCAGGACGGCAGGCCGGCCTCGCCCTCCAGGGCCGCGAGGCGCTCCTCGATCGACCGCCTCTGGGCCTCGCTGCGGCAGAACACGGCATTCACGGCGATGACGCTGGCGAGGCGGGAGGGATGCGACAGCGCGAATTCCAGGGCGACCAGCGCGCCCATGGAATGGCCGACCAGATGGGCCTTGCGCAAACCAAGGCCGTCCATCAGCGCCAGGACCTGGTCGGCATAGTCGGCCAGGCCCGCATCGGCCGGCGGCAGGCTGGAGCCGCCATGGCCGAGCATGTCGAGGGCCACGACGTCATAGTGCCGGGCCAGCGCGGCGATCTGCGCCTCCCAGACCGAGGCCTGCATGCCGACGCCGTGCACCAGCACGACGGCCGGCCCGGCGCCGCGCCTGAGATAGCGGGTCGTGGCTTGCCCGCCCGTGCGGTCGCGGAAACGGATCGTGCTGCCGTCAGACATCGGTGCCGCCCAGCTCCTCGAGGTCCTTGTAGCGGTCGCCGATGCGATGATGCGGCCGCCCGCCGATCGAGGCGCCCAGCGCCACCACGATCTCATCAGGCGCCGGAGCGTCGAGAATGGAGAACTGGATGGTGAGGTAGTGGGAGCGCATGCCCTCGTCCGCCTTGTGCATCAGCGGGATGACGATCGGGCAGTTCGGGCCGCCGCGGGTGTTGGTGAAGCTGAGATAGCTCTTGGCGCCGACCGCCCTGCGGTAGTGGTTGCCGAAGCGCAGCGTGTGGATCAGCGCCGAGGCGTGCTCGACCTCGCCCGCGGTGCCGACAACCGCCGCCTTGCCATAGCCTTCCACCGCCTCGCCGCCGCCGGTGAGGCGCAGGATCTGCGCCGTGAGCAGCTCGCCGAGCACCGGCGCCACCGCGTGGATCTCCGGCTTCAGGTCCTCGATGAAGCCGCGCCCGGCCCAGGGATTGCGGACCACCGCCGCCGCTCCGATGAGCTCCAGCGGCCGCGGCGCCGAACGACCTCCCTCGACCAGCGTCACCTCGCGCCAGGTGACGATCTTGCGCGGCTCGACAGCCATGAGGCCCCCGGGGATCGGTGTGGATTGGCAATGATGAGATTATGGTATACCATATTATTATCGAGTCAATGCACCGCTTGCGCCGGCACGCGATCTCGGCTCAATCAATCGGCGGGATGTCCCGCTGGAACTCTGAACCGGCCGGGAGCTCCGAACCCGCCATGCGGGCGGGGCTCGGAACTCCCGGCCGGCAGGACGCATAGGGACGGGGGCGCTCGTGGACGACGGGAACCTGGGACTGAAGGTCGACCGCAGCGCCAAGACGCTGCGGGAGCTGGCGCTGGAGAAGCTGCGCGACGCGATCCTGGATTTCCGCTTCCAGCCCGGGGAGCGGCTGGTCGAGCGCACGCTGTGCGAGCGGCTCGGCGTCAGCCGCACGGTGGTGCGCGAGGTGCTGCGGCATCTCGAGGCGGAGGGGCTGGTCGAGACCATCCAGAACCAGGGTCCGGCGGTGACCCGGCCCGATCCCGCCAGCGCCGCGCAGGTCTACGAGATCCGCGCCCTGCTGGAGGCACAGGCGGCGGGTGCCTGCGCCGAGCGCGCCACGGCCGCGGACATCGCGCGCTTCTCCGCCGCGATCGACACGATCGAGGCCGCCTTCGCCGCCGGCGATTCGCGCGGCGTCATCAAGGCGACGACCGACTGCTACGAGGTGCTGTTCGGCATCGCCGGCAAGAGCGTCGCCTGGAGCGTGGTGCAGTCGCTCAACGCCCGCATCAATCATCTGCGGGCGATGACGATCTCGACGCCCGGCCGGGACAAGGCCGCCATTGCCGAGATGCGCCGCATCGCCGCGGCGATCGCGCGGCACGACGTCGACGGCGCCCGCCAGGCGAGCATCGCCCATGTCGAGGCGGTCGCCGCCCTGGCCCGGCAGTTCCTGTCGGCCTGAACCGGGGCCGCTACCGCGACGGCCAGACCCAGGCGGGCCGGTCGTCCTCGTCGTCGGCGACCGTCTCACCCAGCCGCTTCTCCAGGACGATCCGCCGGCAGTCCGCTTCGCGACCGAGCGCGGCGACGAGCGCCTCGGCATGGGACACCACCACGACCTGCGTGCGACCGGAGGCCCTGGCGATCAGGCGCGCCAGCGGCGCCACGAGGTCGGCATGCAGGCTGGTCTCCGGCTCGTTGAGGACCATCAGGGCCGGCGGGCGCGGCGAGAGCAGCGCCGCCGCGAGCAGAATATAGCGCAGCGTCCCGTCCGAGAGCTCGGCCGCCCTCAGCGGCCGCAGCAAGCCGGGCTGGTGCATCTCCAGCGCGAACGTGCCGTCCCGGTCCGCCACGGACAAGGCGGCACCCGGGAAGGCGTCGGCCACCGCCTCGTCGAGCTCGCCGCCGCCGATCTCGTGGATGGTCTGCACGGCCGCGGCCACGTCCGCGCCGTCGGCGGCGAGCACCGGCGCGCGCGTCCCGACCTGCGGGTAGCGGGCCGGCGCCTCCCGATCGGTGCGCAGATGGTCGTAGAAGCGCCAGTTGCGCATCTCCTCGCGCAGCACCAGCAGATCCAGCCCTTCGCGCGGATCGCTGCAATGGGTCATCATGCTGTCGAACGGGGCCAGGTGCTGGAAGGCCTGGCGCCATTCCCCGGTGTCGGCGCGCAGACGCACGGAAGGGCCGTTGCGGACCGCCAGGACGTTGGTCCGCCCTGCGCGCCCGCCGAGCCAGAGGCTCTCGGCCTTGATCTCAGGGTCGCGGCCGAAGGCCGAGTGCGACGGAACCGGCAGGCCGAGGTCGATGGCATAGCCGTATTCGGTGCTGCCGAATCCGAGCTTCAGGCTGACCGGCCCCTTGCGGACGGTGCCCTGCACGGCCTGCTCGCCCCGCTTCATCGCCCGCGAGAAGGCTTCCGGCCCGGCCCATAGCACGGAAGGAAGCCCGCCTTCGACCGCCAGCGAATGGATGACGCGGCCCTGCGCCACGTCGGCGAGCAGCCGCAGCGCCCGGTAGAGGCTCGACTTGCCGCTGCCGTTCGCGCCGGTGACGACGTTGAGCCGGCCGAGGCCGAGCCGGATGTCGCGCAGGGAGCGGTAGCCGGAAATGGCGAGCGCGGTGATCATGGACTGAGGAATAGGCCCCATTCGACGAACGAAGGAACCCTGGAATCATCGGGGAAGGCAAGGAGGTCCCCACGCGGTCCAGACCGCAGGATCTCCGAAGACATGGAGCGACCTGTCGCGATCGAAAGCCCGAAGCAGATCGAAGCCATGGCGGCCAGCTGGCGCGCGGCGATCGCCCCCAGAGGGAGGGCGCTTCGAGATCCGCCGATTTTTCGCAGAAAATCTTTTCGGATTGCGAGAAACCATGATCCATACCTTACGGCATAAGACCGCAGTCCATTTGCACCCGCCTCTCCCATTCTCTTGTTACCCACGTATCCAGCGGATAAGATCGCTCGGTTGTAGTGCCTAGCCTTGGAAAATCGTGGATCGGCGCGGGCGGGCAGGCCGCCGGCTCGCCATCATCCCGTGACGCCAACACCGGGGACGCGACCGAAGCTGGGGAGCAGAAATGGCGCATCTGGCCATCGATACGCATTTCGTCCCGGAAAAGGAACGCGCGACTTACTTGCAGGATGCCATGCAGGTGTCGCCGATGCCTTTGATCAACATCACCGAATCCCGCTTCGAGGACAGCGGCTTTCGGGTACGGTTTGCTGGGAAGATGCTGGGAGATGCTCTCATGACCCGGTTCGACGCCAGCTCACTGCATCTCAAGAGAACCTCAAAGGAGATCTCCAGACAATCGAGCGGGATATTGCTTCTCGCCCTGCTGCACCGGGGCTCCTACGATCAGACGTTTGAGTATCACGCTCCATTTCTGAAGACCGCTCCGGGAGATCTTCTGCTGGCCGATCTCGACGCCCCGCAAAGCGTGACCTTCACCAAGTCCGCCTGCGCGACCTGTGCCTATATCCCTCGGGACCGCTTTCAACCGCTGATCGGCAGCACGTCCCCGTTGAAGCCGATCCTGCTGCAGCCACGCGACCAGCTCCATGGGCTGCTCGCCGCCTGTTTCATGGCATGCGCGTCGATGCGCGATCCGACGCCGGCCGCCGCCGCGGCGGCGCTGGATACCCTGACCCGGCTGACCTTGATTGCGCACGGCCTGCATCTGTCGGATCACCAGGCCCTGCAACCGCCGCTGATCGAAGCGCGCCGACAGCAAGCCCGACAGTTCATCGCCGCTCGCTCGGACAATCCGCGCCTCGATCCGCAGATGATCGCCGACCATCTCGGCCTGTCGCTGCGATCGCTGAACCTGGCGTTCGAGCCGACCGGACAGGGGGTCGCGGCGCTGATCCAGGCCACCAGGCTGGCGCGGGCCAAGGACATGCTGCTGCGGCTTCCGGATCGCTCGACGCTCGACATTGCGTTGGCCTGCGGCTTCAACACTCTCGCCACCTTCTACCGGCGCTTCGTGCAGGAATACGGCGTCGCGCCGGGCGAATTTCGCAGGACGCGCGCCCGATCCACGGACGATCGGAGAATCGACCCTGCGGATAGTCGGAAAACGTCCGGGACTTAGTTTCGTCTGCCGATATCGTACCCTTGCGCAATATTGGAAGTCTGGCTGCGCAGAGTGTGAAGACGCTCAACATTCCCTTCGGTAATATACGTCACACCTGAGCCATCGAAAGCGTCCCCGTGCGCTGTTCGGCGCTGTCGCGTCGGTGCGGCCGTGATGCATTCGTAAAGAGCGGCAATCGTTGGAGATCGAGAAGACGGCGCGATGACGTTCGCCATGGGCGCGGACGGCTTGCGGGCTGGTCTTGCGCCGGGCGCAGCCTCGATGCGTCGGCCGGGCCGGACGACGCCCTCAATGTCCCGATCAACGCCGGCGCAGGTGATGAGGGTGCCCTCAAGGCCCCCTGCGAGACGACCACGCGACGGGGACGATGCGATGCACCTGATCATCACCTTCTGCACGACGCTGGCAGGCATTCAGGCGCCACAATGCGTGAACGAGGACATCAAGCTCCTGGCAGAGGTGACGCCGATGATGTGCGTCCTCAAGGCTCAGGAGAAAATCGCCGAAGCGGCCCGGCTCTACCAGGGCTGGAGCATCAGACGCTACGCCTGCATCCCGGCCGGCCGGATCGGGCTCGTGCCGGGCAGAGCCGGCCTGGACGAGGCAAGCCGGTGACCCCGCCCGGCACAGGCGGGGCGCGCGCGGCCCGCGCCACTGTCCCGATCCGGCGGGAGGCGGCCGTCGAGCCCGCGCGACGCGATGCCGGCGGCGTCTGCGGTCCCGCGGGTCAGCCGGATTTCAGCGAAAATACATGCCGCTCACCGGACGCAGCGCCCCGCCGCCGCGATGCTTTCCGCCCAGGCGCCGGGGAGGCACCCGTCAGGGCCGGCATGGTTCCGGCTTCCGCGAGCCGTGCATCGTTCCCCGTTCTGACCTCCGTCATCCGATCCCTGGCGCGCTGGGCCGCCGAACGGCGAAAGAGGCGGATGCTGGAAGAGACGCGCCGCGGGCTCGACGAGCTCGACGATGCGAGGCTCGCCGACCTCGGCATCATGCGCAGGCCGCAGCGCGTGACATGGCTCCATGTCGGCCGGGGCCTGCCGCCGCGCCCGGTCGTCCAGTCGGCCTATGGCCCCCTCGTGACCGCCGCCGACCTGGCTGGCCCCACTTCCTCGGCGCAGGAGCCGCAGCCATGATCTTCGACGGCGATGTGAGCGGGTTCCAGGCCGGGCTGGCCCTGGGCGTGGCCTCGATGGCATCGGTCGGGCCGAACAACCTGATGATGATGCGCGAAGGCCTCGTCCGGGGGCGGATGACGTTCGTCGCAAGCCTGGTCTGGGCGAGCTACGTTGCCCTCATCGCCGCCTCCTATCTGCTGGCGGCCTCGATCGCCGGGATCGCTCCTTCCCTGCGCACGATCCTCACCTGGTGCGGCCTGGCGGCCATCTCGTGGTTCGCCCTGCAGTCCCTGCGGGCAGCGGCGGCGGCCGGACGGATGGAGGAGCAGGAGGAACACGGGGAGACCGGCCGCTCCTGCCTGTTGCGCGTGCTGCGCGTGGTCTGGATGAACCCCCTGACCTATATCGAGCTCCTGCTGATTCCAGCCACGCTCGGGCAATCCTTCGACGCCACCGATGCCCGCCTCCAGTTCGTGGCGGCCCTGGTCCTGATGGCGACGCTGTGCTGCTACGCCTATGCCTTCGGCGGCCGCCTCATCGCCTCGGTCCTGCGGCACAGGGCGAGCCTGCGCCTGTTCGACTTCATCTCCGGCCTGATCCTGTCGGCGGTAGCCCTCTCGATGGCAGCAAGCCTTTTGTCGGAGGCATTGCCGTGAGGCCGCTCGCAAGCGTTCCCGATGCGGCCGAGCGCCTTCACCGCTTCTCCGCCCATCGCACCGAGCTGGCGCCGAGGCCGATCACCAGGGACATCACCGCGGCGACCACGAAGATCGTGCCATAGGTCGTGGCATGGGCGACGAAGCCCAGGAGCGGCGGGCCGGCCAGCAGGCCGCCATAGCCCAGCGTCGAGGCGGTGGCGATGGCGGCGTCGGGATGGCGGGACCTGCCGGCGGCGCTGAACAGCACCGGCACGATGTTGGACATGCCGATGCCGGCCAGGGCGAAGCCGAGCACGGCCAGCCAGGGATGGCCGGTCAGCGGGCCGAACGCCAGCCCGGCCGCCGCGAGCACGGAGCCGCCGCGCATGATCGCCATCGCCCCCCATGCCTGGCGCACCTTGTCGCCGAAGAAGCGGCCGATGGCCATGGTGGCGGAAAAGGCGGCGTAGCCGGCGCCGGCCATCTCGGTGGCGGCGCCGAGCTCGGACCGGAGATAGACCGAGCCCCAGTCGAGCACCGTGCCCTCCGCCTCGAAGACCAGGGCCATGAAGAGGCCGATGACGAGGGCGGCCGCCTCGGGCCGCAGCGACACATGGCCACTGGGCGCGCGCTCGCCGCCGCTGACCGGGATGTGCGGCAGCGCCCAGGCGAGCAGGGCGCCCAGCAGCAGCGCCAGCATGCCGGCCTGGGCCGGACCGGGCAGGACGAAGAGCAGCAGGCTGCCGGCTGCCGCCCCTGCGAGGCCGCCGAGGCTCCACATGCCGTGGAAGGACGACATCAGGGGCCGCCCGGTGGCGCGCTCGATCTGCGCGGCATGGGCGTTCATCGCCACGTCCATGCAGCCGCCGCTGGCGCCGAAGACGAAGAGCACGGCAATGAGCAACGGCAGGGCCGGCGCCATCGCCGTCACCGGCAGCAGAACGCAGAAGGCCGCGCCGCAGCCGCGGATCAGCCCGACATTGCCGAAGCGACGGATCAGCCAGCTGCTGCCGGCCATGGCCAGCACGGCGCCGCCGCCGAGGGTGAGCAGCGCCAGCCCGAGCACGGCAGGATCGAGGCCGAGCCGCTGCTTGACCAGCGGGATCTGCGTCGCCCAGATGCCGAAGATCGCGCCGTTGACGAAGAAGGCGGCAGCGGTCGGCCGCCAAGGATGGTTCATGAAGGACATGGACTGACTCAGGCGAGGAGGAGGTCGACACCGGCCGCGGCATAGCGCGCCAGCGTGTCGGGCGGGGTGTGCGCTTCGGCGACCAGGCGGTCGAGGCGCGAGAGGGGCGCCACGCGGAAGGGCGAGGCGGTGTCGAACTTGTCGGCGGTGATCAGCGCCGTCACGGCGGCGGAGGCGGCGACCATGGCTCGCTTCAGGCAGGCATCGTCATGATCCTGCGCGGTGATGCCGAGCGCGATGTCGATGCCGCAGGCGCCGAGGACGCACAGGTCGTAGTGGATCTGCCCGATCGCCGCCAGCACGGCAGGGCCGGCGACGGCACGGCTGACCGGATCGAGGCGGCCGCCGAGCATGATCACCTCCGTCACGCCGCGGCCGAGCGCCGCAAGCGCGATCTCCGGCGTGGCGGTGACGACGGTGAGGTCCGCGCCGGCCGGGAGCAGATGCGCCAGCGCCAGCGTGGTGGTGCTCTGGTCCAGCAGCACCGTGGCGCCCGGCCGCAGCAGGCCGAGAGCCGCCGCCGCGAGCGCCGACTTCTCCACCGGCCGCCGGACGAGCCGGTCGCCGAAGGCGGCCGGCAGGGTGGAGCGGCGGATGGCGCCGCCATGGACGCGCTGGATCAGGCCGCCCTCGGCGAGATCGCGCAGGTCGCGCCGGATGCTGTCCTCGGACACGCCGAACTCGGCCGCCAGCGCCGTGGCCGAGACGCGTCCCTCGCGCTCGATCCGGGCGAGGATCGCGGCCTGCCTCTCCTCGGGCGACTGCGGCGGGGGCGATGCAGATATGGGCATGCTGATCAGATCTGTGGCAGTTGCTGCGCACTCATGCACGATCGCGCTAATAAACGCAACATCTACGATCGATCACGCATAGGCCGGCATGCGATCAACGCTTCGGGACAAAGCGCGAAGCCGCATCGCGCGCCGATTCGGCCATGCTCCGTTCCAGCCTCGTTCGGGGGGTTAACGCGGGCGCGGAAAAAGCCCATATTGCGTCTCGGACAGGGACGACCCGCCGTTCCTCCCCGCTCCGCCTCCGCCCGAAACCACCGAGGCCCGTTTCCTCCTCATGATGCCTTCAGTGCTTCCCCCGCCGATGCGCGCGCGCGGCGTGACGGCGGTTCTCGGACCGACCAACACCGGCAAGACCCATCTCGCCATCGAGCGCATGCTCGGCCACGGCGCCGGCCTGATCGGCCTGCCGCTGCGCCTGCTCGCCCGCGAGGTCTACAACAAGATCGTCGAGCGGGTCGGCGCGGAGAAGGTGGCGCTGGTCACCGGCGAGGAGAAGATCAAGCCGGACAACGCCCGCTACTGGGTGGCGACGGCGGAGGCCATGCCGCGCGACCTCGATCTGCCGTTCGTGGCGCTCGACGAGATCCAGATCGCCGCGGACCTCGAGCGTGGCCACGTCTTCACCGAGCGGCTGCTCAACCGGCGCGGCTCGGCGGAGACGCTGCTGCTCGGCGCCGCGACGATGCGGCCGATCGTCGAGAAGCTGATCCCCGGCGTCAACGTGGTGTCGCGGCCGCGCCTGTCCAACCTCCTGTTCGCCGGGGAGAAGAAGCTCACCCGCCTGCCGCGCCGCACCGCCATCGTCGCCTTCTCGTCCGAGGAGGTCTACGCCATCGCCGAGCTGATCCGTCGCCAGCGCGGCGGCGCGGCCGTGGTGCTGGGCGCGCTGAGCCCGCGCACCCGCAACGCCCAGGTGGCGATGTACCAGAACGGCGACGTCGACTACATGGTGGCCACCGACGCCATCGGCATGGGCCTCAACCTCGACGTCGACCATGTCGCCTTCGCCGGCGACCGCAAGTTCGACGGCTACCAGTTCCGCCGCCTGACCCCGGGCGAGTTCGGCCAGATCGCCGGCCGGGCCGGCCGCCATGTCCGCGACGGCACCTTCGGCACCACCGGGCGCTGCGACGGCTTCGAGCAGGACCTGGTCGAGGCGATCGAGAGCCACAGCTTCGACAGCGTCAAGGTGTTGCAATGGCGCAACCCTTCGCTGGATTTCTCGACCGTGGCCTCGCTGCAGGAGAGCCTCGGGCGGGCCCCGGACGAGGCCGGCCTCACCCGCGCACCCGACGCCGACGACATCCGTGCCCTGTCGATCGCCGCGCGAGACGAGAAGATCCGGGCCATGGCCCACGGCGCGGCGGCGGTCGAGCGGTTGTGGGAGATGGCGCAGGTCCCGGATTACCGGAAAATTTCTCCGCACGCGCATGCCGATCTCGTCACGAGCCTCTATGGTTTTTTGATGCGGGACGGTAAGGTCCCCGACGATTGGTTCGCGCGGCAGGTGGCCTTCTCGGACCGGACGGACGGTGACATCGACACGCTGTCGACGCGCATCGCCCATATCCGGACGTGGACCTTCGCGGCGAACCGGCCGGACTGGCTGAAGGACCCTGCCCATTGGCAAGGCGTGACGCGTGCCGTCGAGGACAAGCTCTCCGACGCACTGCATGAGCGGCTTGCCCAACGCTTTGTCGACCGTCGCACCAGCGTGCTGATGCGGCGTCTTAGAGAAAATGTCATGCTCGAGACTGAAATCACCAAGACCGGCGATGTGATTGTCGAAGGTCAGCATGTCGGGACGCTGCAGGGCTTCCAGTTCGCCCCGGACCCCAGCGCCGGCGACGGCGAGAGCGGCCGCGCCTTGCGCGCCGCCGCCGCCAAGGCGCTGGCCGGCGAGATCGAGGCTCGGTCGCAGAAGTTCTCCCAGGCGCCGGACACCGAATTCGCCCTCGCCATCGACGGCACCATTCGCTGGGTCGGCGAGCCGGTGGCCAAGCTCGCGGGCTCCGACAAGACCCTCGCGCCCCGCATCCGCCTGCTCGCGGACGAGCAGCTGACCGGCCCGGCGCGCGATGCGGTGCAGACCCGCCTGGAGATCTGGATCGGCAACCACATGGCCCGCCTGCTCGGGCCGCTGCTGCTGCTCGACAAGGCGGAGGACCTGCAGGGCCTGGCCAAGGGCATCGCCTTCCAGCTGGTCGAGGCGCTCGGCGTGCTCGACCGCTCGAGGGTCGCCGAGGACCTCAAGCAGCTCGACCAGGACCAGCGTGCCTCGCTGCGCAAGCATGGCGTGCGCTTTGGCGCCTACCACATCTACCTGCCGGCCCTGATGAAGCCGGCGCCGCGCACCCTGGCGGTGCAGCTCTGGGCCCTCAACCATGGCGGCCTGGAGCAGAAGGGCCTGGACGAGATTCCGCATCTCGCCGCGTCCGGCCGCACCTCGATTCCGGCCGACCACGGGATCGACAAGACGCTCTACCGCCTGATCGGCTACCGCGTCTGCGGCGAGCGCGCGGTGCGCGTCGACATCCTGGAGCGCCTCGCCGACATCATCCGGCCGGCGATCGCCTATCGCCCCGGCGTCACCGTCGGCGAGCCGCCGGCGGGCACCGCCGACGGTGACGCCTTCGTCGCCACGGTGCAGATGACCTCGCTGGTCGGCTGCTCGGGCGAGGACTTCGCCTCGATCCTGCGCGGCCTCGGCTATCGCTCGGAAAAGCGCAAGGGCCAGGCGATCACCCAGCCCATCCGCCTGCCGGCGCCGACCGTGCCGGTGACGCCGATGGTGGCGGCACCCGAGGCCGCGGCACCGGTCGAGGCGCCGGCCGCGGGCGAGGAGGATGCGCTGCCGGCGGAAGCGACGGAAGGCGCCGAAACGGCCGAGGCGCCCGCCGATGCGACCGCGCCCGAAGCCGCCGAGCTTCCGGTCGAGACAGAGGCGGAGACCGCTGTCGAGGTAGAGGCAGAGATCGCGGCCGAGGCAGAAGGCGAGAGTCCGGCCGCACCGGCAGAGCTTCCGGCCACGGATGCGGTGGAATCCGTCGCCGAAGCCGAGCCTGAAGCACCGGCGCCGGTTGCCGAGGCGCAGCCGGCCGAGCCCGCGCCCGCTGCCGACGCGAATGTCGCCGTTTCCGCGGCGGAGCCCGCCGAGACCCCCAGCGAGGCCACGGTCGCGCCCGAGGCCGTTGCGGCGCCGGAGGAACCGGCCGAGCCCGTGCTGGAGAGCCCGGCCGAGCCGGTGCCGGACGTCGAGATTGAAATCTGGCGGCCGGTGCGCTTCGATCGCCATCAGCGCCCGCAGCATGGCCGCGGCGCGGCCGGGGAGCGCCGCGAGCGCTTCCACAACCGACCGCAAGGACAGCGCCCCGACGGACGGTTCCAAGGGGAGCGGCCGCAGGGCGAGCGGCCGCAAGGCGAACGCCCCCAGGGCGAGCGGCCCCAAGGCGAGCGGCAAGGCGAACGTCAGCAGGCGGAGCGGGGCCCGGGCGATCGGCTCCAGGCGGAGCGCCCGGCCGGCGCGCGCCGGGGCCTCGCCGCCGCGGCTGCCTCCGACATCGCGGCGCGGCCCGAGGAGCGCCGCGACGACGAGCGCGGGCGGCGCTTCGACCGTCAACGCGATCGGCAGGGCGCCGAGCGGCGCGACGGCGGAGCCGGGCGCGAGGAGAAGCGCCCCCCCGAGACACGCAACGGCAAGCAGGGTGGCCGCCCGGACTGGAACCGGGACGACCGCGGCCCGCGTCGCGATCGCGAGCGCGACCAGGACCGCGCCCCGCGTAACTGGTCGACCGAGCCGCGCCCCTCGCGCGAGAACCGCCAGCCCGATCCGAACTCGCCCTTCGCCAAGCTGCTCGCCCTGAAGGAGCAGATGCAGAAGTCGGGCAAGGAATCCTGAGCGCATGCCCCCGGTCGAGGCGACGCCGCGTCTTCGCCTCGACAAATGGCTCTGGCATGCCCGGGTGACTAGGACCCGCACGCTGGCGGCCAAGCTGGTGGCCGAGGGCCATGTCCGCGTCAACGGCGTCCGGACGGACCAGCCGGCCAAGCCAGTCAAGGCCGGCGACGTGCTCACCATCGCGCTGGAGCGCACGGTGCGCGTCTATCGCGTGCGTGAGCTCGGCGACCGGCGCGGCCCGGCGAGCGAGGCGCAGGCCCTCTACGAAGACCTGTCGCCGGAGCCGCCGCCGCACCATCCGCCGGCAGGCCGCGGGCTCGTGCCGGCGGGCCAGGACGACGAGGACTGACGGCCGACTTTTCCGGCACGGGCGCGGCGGAGAATCCTGTTCTCCCGTCCCGGAGAACAAAAAAATGCTGCCCGTCTCGCGCCCGGCGCGGCGCCGGGCCACACTCACGGCTCGCATGGCGGATGCAGCACTCTCCCTGGCTGCGCTTTTGCCGCCTGAGCAGACTGTCAAAGTTCCAGCAGAGTTTCGCGGGCCCGACCCCTGGTCCGATCCACGAAACGCCGCTGAGACCGCGAGGAGATGCCGTGGCCCTGCATGCCGTGCCGCACCGCTTCCCATCGCCTCCCCGCCGCCGCGACCGCATCGTCGTGGTCGGCGGCGCGGCGAACACGCTCGACATCCTCAGGCTGGCCACGGTGCGCAGCGACGAGGTGGTGCTGATCGCCCCCCGCGTCGACAGCGCCATCCGCCGCTATGTCGAGCATTTCGGCGTCGACCTGCGCCAGCGCCCGGTGGCCGAGCGCGACCTCGCCGGCGCCAGCGCGGCGCTGGTCGCCGCCGAGGACGAGGGAGCGGCAGAGCGGGCGGTCTGGGCCGCCCGCCGGCACGGCGTCCCCGTCCATGTCAGCAATCGCCCGGACCTCTCCGACTTCACCCTGATCGACATGCTGGAACGCCAGCCCTCCAGCTTCGCCGAGACGGCGTCGGCAATTGCATAATCGATAGATTATAACTATTTTCCGGTGACAGGAGATCGCCGGAACCCATGCTGACCAACAAGGGCAAGTACGGCCTCAAGGCGCTGGTCCACCTCGCAGGCTTGCCGGAGGGGGAGACCGTGCAGTCGCACGAGATCGCCGAGGCCAACAATATTCCCAAGAAATTCCTCGATGCCATCCTCGGCGAATTGCGTGTCGGCGGCATCGTGCGCAGCAAGAAGGGCAAGGGCGGCGGCTATATGCTGGCCCGCGAGGCCTCCAAGATCAGCATCGGCTCCGCGATCCGCGTGCTCGACGGGCCGCTGGCGCCGATCGCCTGCGCCAGCCGCACCGCCTACCAGCCCTGCGACGACTGCAAGGACGTGGCGGGATGCGCCGTCCGCCTGCTGATGCTGGAGGTGCGCGACGTCTCGGCCCGCATCCTCGACAACACCTCCGTGGAGGAGATGCGGCGCAACTCCCAGCAGGGCTCGCCGATCCTGATGTACCACATCTGACACAAGACGGCGGGTTCGCGACAGGGCGCCGCGACGGTCGCGGGCGAAGATCGGGCGAATCGCCTCCGGAGCTCCACCGTGCCTGCCCCAATCGTCGAGATCGGCCTCGCCCCCCATCCCTGG
Source organism: Labrys wisconsinensis (assembly GCF_030814995.1). Classification (GTDB taxonomy): domain Bacteria; phylum Pseudomonadota; class Alphaproteobacteria; order Rhizobiales; family Labraceae; genus Labrys; species Labrys wisconsinensis. Next base: position 38,335 of record NZ_JAUSVX010000034.1, read on the forward strand.
CGCGACGTCGTCGCCATCGCCGACGGCGCCGCCGTGACGCTGCACCCCGCCGTGCGCGAACGGCTCGGGCTGCATCGCCGCGCCGTCGAGGCGATCGCCGCCCGCGGCGAGCGCGCCTACGGCATCACCACCGGCCTCGGCGCGCTCAGCGACGTCATCCTGTCGCGCGAGGAGATCGTCACCATCTCCACCAACACGGTCCGCAGCCACGCCTGCGCCATGGGCGAGCCCTTCGCGCCGCGGACGGTGCGGGCCATCATGGCCGGCCAGATCCTCAATTTCTGCCACGGCCCCTCCGGCATCTCGCCCGCCGTGGTCGACCAGATCATCCGCCTGCTCGCGGAGGGGATCACCCCGGTCATTCCGAGCCAGGGGTCCGTCGGCTATATCTCCCACACCGCCCATGTCGGCCTCGCGCTGATCGGCGAAGGCTTCGTCCACGACGGCGGCGCGGTGAAGCCGACGGCCGAGGCGCTCGGCGCGCACGGCATCGCGCCGCTGACGCTCGGGGCCAAGGAAGGCCTGTCGCTGGTCAACGGCACGCCCTGCCTCGCCGGCCTCGCCTGCCTGGTGCTCGCCGAGGCCGAGCGCCTCGCCGACTGGGCCGACCTGATCGCAGCGATGAGCTTCGAGGTGCTGGGCGGCCAGATCGCCGCCTTCGACGCGGCGGCGCTGGCCTGGAAGCGCCATCCCGGCGTGCAGCATGTCGGGGCGCGGCTGCGCGCCGCCCTCGCGGGTTCGCAGATCGTCGCGGCCAATCGCGGCCGCCGCACCCAGGACGCGCTCTCCATCCGCTCGATCCCACAGATCCACGGCGCCATCCGCGACGCCATCGCCGCGACCGAGCAGCGCGTCGACGGCGAGCTGGCCTCGGCTACCGACAATCCGCTGGTGCTGCTGGACGGCGGCGAGCCGCGCCTGGTCAGCCAGGCCAATCCGCACGGCGAGACCGTGGCGCTGGCGCTCGATGCCCTGGCGATCGCGCTGGCCGAGCTCGGCGGCGTGTCCGAGCGCCGCCTCGACCGGCTGGTCAACCCGCTGGTCAGCGGCCTGCCCGCCTTCCTGGTCAAGCACAGCGGCGTCAATTCCGGCTTCATGATCGCGCAATATGTCGCCGCGTCGATCGCCTCGGAGAACAAGATCCTGGCGACCCCGGCCAGCGTCGACAATTACGTCACCTCCGCCCTGCAGGAGGACCATCTCAGCCTGGGAACGCCGGCGGCGCTGAAGGCGCTGCGGCTGGCGGGCAACGTGCAGAAGATCCTGGCGGTGGAGTATCTCGCCGCGGGGCAGGCCTACGAGTTCATGGACGGCCGCCGCCCGGGCGCGGGCACGGCGCAGGCGCTGGCGCATCTGCGGGCCCACGTCCCGCCGACCGAGACCGACCGCTTCATGTCGCCGGACCTGGCTGCGGCGGATGGGCTGCTGGCGCGGCCCTGTCCTGTCGGGCTATGAAGGCGGGCGACGCCTCGCGCCCGCTCTCGCCGCGGGCAGAGCAGGGTCCCCGGCGGCGTGCAGCCCCACAACGAAGGACATCACGATGGAAAAGCGTCGTATCGGCCGCTCCGACCTCCTGGTCGCGCCCCTGTGCCTCGGCGGCAACGTGTTCGGCTGGAGCGCGGACGAGGCGGCCTCGTTCCGGGTGCTCGACGCCTTCGTCGAGGCCGGCTTCAACTTCATCGATACGGCCGACGTCTACTCGGCCTGGGTGCCGGGCAATGCAGGCGGCGAATCCGAGGCCGTCATCGGCAAATGGATGAAGGCGCGCGGCAACCGCGACGCCATCGTCCTGACCACCAAGGTCGGCTCGGAGATGGGCCCGGGCAAGAAGGGCCTGTCGCGGCGCTACATCGCCGAGGCGGTGGAGGCGTCGCTGAAGCGGCTGCAGACAGACGTGATCGACCTCTATCTCTCGCATTGGGAGGACCCGGAGACGCCGTACGAGGAGACGCTCGCCGCCTATGCCGACCTGGTCAAGACGGGCAAGGTGCGCTTCATCGGCAATTCCAACCACAGCGTCGAGACCATGCGCCACGCCCTGGCGATCAGCGCCGCGAACGGCTGGCCGCGCTTCGAGAACCTGCAGACCCACTACAATCTCTACGACCGCGCCGGCTACGAGGCGGCGCTCGAAACCTTCTGCCGCGACAACGGGATCGGCGTGACCAGCTATTTCTCGCTGGCCAAGGGCTTCCTCTCCGGCAAATACCGGTCCGAGGCGGATTTCGGCAAGAGCGCCGCGCGCGGCGCCGGCATGAAGGACTATCTCAACCCGCGCGGCCTCAACATCCTGGCGGCGCTCGACGAGGTGTCGGCCGCGCTCGGCGCGAGCCCGGCGCAGGTGGCCATCGCCTGGCTGATCGCCCGTCCCGGCCTCGTGGCGCCGATCGCCAGCGCCACCAGTCTGGAGCAGCTCGGCGATCTCCTGGCCGCGACGCGGCTGACCCTCGACCGCGCCGCGGTCGAAACGCTGGACGCGGCGAGCGCCTGAGCGGCGGAACGCGGGCGCGCCCGTTCAGACGAGCGGCGGCTGGTCGATGCTCATGCGATCGCGCAGCTCCTCCACGGAGCGCGGCTGCGGCGCGGAGCGGGCGTCGGCATGGGGCACCGCCTCGTCCGGATCGGGGCCGGGCCGCACCGGCCCATGGGCGTCGAGCGTGGTCTTGACCTCGTCGGCAAAGGCTTCGTCGACCCGCACGGTCAGGAGCGCCCCGCCCTTGCCGACGCCCTCGACATAGACGGTGGCGCGCTCCTCGCTGAGGCCGGACTCCATCAGGGCGCCGATGACGCCGCCCGCCGCCGCGCCGGCTGCGGCGCCGGCGACGAAGCCGGCGGCCAGCGAGGCCAGCCAGCCGGCCGCCACCACCTGGCCGAGCCCGGGAACGGCGATCATGCCGAGACCGGCGAGCAGCCCGGCGCCGCCGCCCAGGACGCCGCCGATGCCGGCGCCGGTGCCGGCACCCTCGGCCGTCTGCGAGTTGCCGGCATGGGCGAGATAGTCGTCGTCCGCCGTGTTGGCGACGATGGAGATGTCTGCGCGCGGGACGCCGTTCTCGATGAGATCCTCGAGCGCACGCTGGGCGCCGGCATATCGGTCGTAGAAGCGCGTAATCGTGGTCTTCATGGCCCTGCCCTGTTGTCGACCAAAAGACGCTCCCCGCGCCGGCGGGTCACGGCCGCAATTCCGAAGGCAACGCGGTCGGGCCAGGAATGTTCCATATCGCGGCGAATCCGCCTCCCAAACGAAATCGCCGGACGCAGGGCGCCCGGCGATGCCGTGGAGGTCGGTGGCGCCGCAGCCTGTGTTTTCGGCCGCGGCGTGTCGAGTGTCAGCTGCCGCCGCCGATGCAGGTGTCGGCGGTCTTGGGGGTGCAGACGTCGAGGCCGGTATAG